>NZ_JANSIO010000287.1:0-6535 GCF_047462195.1 Synechococcus sp. R3-13
TTGAGCTTATTATTGACTAGAGTCATGCTCTACTCTTGCGTTGTATCACGCTCAAGGCGGGATCCGAAACACAACCCCGTACTGCCCGCCCCACCTCTGGTGAGGTTTTTGCTATGCCTGCGGCAGGGGAACTGCAACGCTGCTGCAACGAGGCTGCGAACGGCTTGGCCAAGGAACTTCCGAGCCTGTTAAGACCGTGTCGAGGAGCGCTTGCTCAGGCGCACAGGATGCCACTGCACGGTTTCGCCGGGGGAAACTTCGATCTCACAGGCGGTGTCGATCAGCCGCTGTGCCTGCGCTTGAGGGGTGGGATAGCGGGCCAGATCTGCATCCACCAAGTGGGGATGTTCCTGTAACAGCCGCACGAGAAACTCCTGCAATTCCTCGGGGCTGAGAAATTGCTCCGGCAAGCCCGGGATCAGCAGCACATAGTGGTTGGCAGCACGCAACAGTTCGGGTTCTGAGTCTAACATGGTGTGGGGTTGGGCGTCTTTTTTCCATCATGAACCAACAGGTTGCGCCTCTCTTGATATCCTGAAAAAGACTTTCCTTGCTCTTGTCCTCCGTCTTGTTGGCGTTTGAGATCTGCTTTCCCTATGGCCAAGCCGCGCACCCTTTCTGGCATTCAGCCCTCTGGCGAACTGCATTTGGGCAACTACTTGGGGGCAATTAAAAACTGGGTGGCCGAGCAGGAGCACTACGAGAACTTTTTTTGCATCGTCGATCAACACGCCATCACCGTTCCTCAGGATCCTAAGCTGCTGAGGGAGCGAACCCGTTCGCTGTTTGCCCTTTATTTGGCCTGCGGTCTCAGCCTGGAGCATTGCGTGCTATTCGTCCAGTCCCATGTGCCTGCCCATACGGAGCTGGCCTGGCTGTTCAACACCATCACCCCCATGAACTGGGCGGAGCGCATGATCCAATACAAGGAGAAGAAAGAAAAACAGGGAGAGGAGACCAGCGTTGGCTTGTTCAGCTACCCGATTTTGCAGGCGGCGGATATTTTGCTCTACCAACCCAAGTATGTGCCAGTGGGGGAGGATCAGCGGCAGCATATTGAGCTGTGTCGGGATATTGCCCGCCGCTTCAATGACCGTTTTGGAGAGGTGTTTCTGATCCCAGAGGCCCTGATTCGTCCGGAGGGGGCGCGGGTAATGAGCTTGACCGATGGTACGCGCAAGATGTCCAAGTCGGATCCCTCGGATTTCAGCCGTATTCATCTGCTGGATGACCCGGATACCATCCGCAAGAAGATCCAAAAATGCAAGACCGACCCCATTCGGGGCATTACTTTTGACGATCCGGCTCGTCCCGAAGCCCACAATTTGTTGACGATTTACATGCTCACCTCCGGCAAAAGCAAGGAGGCGGTGGCGGCTGAGTGTGCCGAGATGGGGTGGGGGCAGTTCAAGCCCCTCCTTGCCGACAGCATCATCGCTGCCCTGGAGCCCATTCAGCAGCGCTACCGGGAACTGTGGAGCAACCCCGACCACCTGCTCGTTCTGATTCGGGAGAATGCCGCTAAGGCCCGGGCCATCGCCGAGCAAACGCTACAAAGGGTGAGAGAGGCCATGGGGTTCTTGCCCCCCTAAGGGATCCCTGCCCAAGCTTTGATCAGTCGGGGTTGCCATCGCGGATCTCGACGGTGCTCAAGGCGCTCACCAGCCAGTCTAAACCCAGCTCTGAGAGGATCCCTTTCCAGCCCAGGCGCAGGCGCTCCTGCCATTCTTGCCGGTGGTTAATCAAATACACGCAGACCAGAGTGATGCCCACTCCCAGCCATTGCAGCCGCGTCAGCGATTCCCCCAGAAAGGTGCTGCCAAACAGCAGGGCAAAGATGGGGGTGAGGAAGGTCAGGGAGCTGAACTCGGTGAGGTTTTCCTGAGAGGCGAAATAGAAGAAGAGGGCATAGGCCAAGGCGCTCCCCATCACCGAAGCGTAGAGGAGGCCCAGCCAGTGGATCCCGCTCAGGTGTTGCCATTGCTGAGTCTCCGTCAGTCCCGACAGCAGGATCAAGGGCAGGCTGCCCAACACCATGTGCCAGCCCGTCGCCAGCACCGGATCCGCCACCTCCGCCACCTTGGGCATCATCACGGTGCCGATGGCCATCGACAGGGAGGCCATCAACATCCAAACGACGCCGGCCCCCAACTGCAGGGATCCCTCGCCGGATAGGCCGATGAGGCCAATGCCGAAAACTCCCAGCCCCAGGCTCAGCCAGCCTAGGGATCCCATCCGCTCGCGGTAAAACCAGGTGGCCATCAAAGCCACCGCCAGCGGCTGCGAGTCAATGAGCACGGATCCCAGGCCTGCCCCTGTCTCTTTCAGCCCTTGGGCCAAAAATCCCTGAAAACAAGTGCCGTCCACTAGCGCAAACGCCAACACCCATAGCCAGCCGCGCAGCCCTCTGGGATGCCAGGCGTGAGAGGCCGCAGAGCCCCGCCCCTGCCAGAGCCGAAAGGCCAGAACCAGGATCCCTGCCGGCAGCAACCGCAGAATGGCAATGAAGAGGGGGGTGGTCTCGGAGAGGGCATCTCGCATCACCACCATCGCCGAGCCCCACAGGAAAAAGGGGGCAATCATCAGGAGGCGTTGCCAGATAGGCTGAAAGAACAGGTCAGACTGAGCCATAGGTGCTTCAAACTTGGAGACGGAAGTTAACCCCATGTTAAGCGCTGGGGCAGCTCAGTTACAAATCTTAACTGTTGATGCATATTATGCCTGGCATGGGATCCCTGGAGGGCTTTCTCAACCTGGACAAGCCGGCGGGGCTCACCTCCCACGACTGTGTGGCAGTGGTGCGGCGGGTCTTGCGCACCCGCAAGGTGGGGCATGGGGGCACCTTGGATCCGGCGGCAACGGGGGTTTTGCCGATTGCGGTGGGACGGGCAACACGCTTTTTGTCGTTTTTGTCGGGGGATAAGGTGTATCAAGCAACCTTCCGATTGGGACAGCGCAGCGACACCGACGATGCCGAAGGGCAGATCCGGGTGGGATCCCCTTGTCCTGGGTTGAGTCGCGAGCAGGTGGAGCAGTGTTTGCGGGAGTTTACCGGCGAGATCTGGCAGGTACCGCCCCTCTACAGCGCCCTTAAGCGCCAGGGGAAAAAGCTCTACCAGTTGGCCCGGGCCGGCGTAGAGGCTGCGGAACTCCAGTTGGAGCCGCGGCGGGTGGTTATTCAGCAACTGCGGGTCCTGGGCTGGCGAGCCGGAGACTTTCCGGAAGTGGATCTAGAAATTGCCTGTGGCCCCGGCACTTATATCCGTGCCCTTGCCCGCGATGTGGGGGAAAAATTGGGCTGTGGAGGGCTGATGAGCCGGCTACGACGGCTGCAAAGTGGACCCTTTCGCATCACAGAAAGCCTGCCGCTGGAGAGATGGCGGGGATCCGCGGATCCCGCTGCCGCCCTGTTGCCCATTGAGTGGGGATTTGCCGATTGGGAGGCAGTAGAACTCTCTTCCGCCAAAGCGAAGCAGTGGCTGCAGGGTCAGGCCATTCTCCTCGACCGGCCTGTTGTCGATGCCCCTACTTTGCGGGTGCTGGATGAGGAGGGCAAGTTTTTGGGCTTGGGGTACGGTCAGGCAGGCCAGCTCAAGCCGCTGCGGGTGTTGTCGCCGGATCCCTAGAGTGTTGCAGAAAAGTTACATTTTCGTAACAACATTTGCCATTGTTTCAGGGGGAAGCGGGAAAGAAACCCCTGCATGCTAAACTTCTGAGGGCGAAGGGGAGCCTGAAGCGTTGCCGTTGCCGGGCTCTGGCTCGATTTTCCAAGGTTGACCTTTGGATGTTGTCCGGCAAAATCTCTTCTCATTTTTTCATCTCAAGCTACTTTACAAAATAAAGTCACAAGAATGGAGCTGGGGATATGCGGGATGCCGTAACCACACTGATCAAAACCTACGACCTGACGGGCCGCTACTTGGATCGGGAGGCAATGGATGCGCTCAAGGCTTTTTATGACTCGGGGCTGCGGCGCATCAAGGCCGTGAACGTGATCAATCTCAACTCAGTGGATATCGTCAAAACGGCTGCTGCGGCCATGTTCGCCCAGGTGCCAGATCTCATTCGTCCGGGAGGCAACGCCTACACCACCCGCCGCTATGCCACCTGTTTGCGGGATATGGACTACTTCTTGCGCTACGCTTCCTACGCGCTGGTGGCTGCCGATAACAGCATTCTGGATGAGCGGGTGTTGGCGGGCTTGCGGGAGACCTACAACTCCCTCGGCGTGCCCATCGCCCCGACGGTGATTGGGATCCAAAACATGAAAACCCGCACCCTGGAGCTGCTTGGCTCCGGCGAAGACTATAGCTTTGTGGCCGAGCCCTTCGATTACCTGAGCGCCAAGCTGAGCGAAACCGATATCTAAACCGATATCTAAGCGCCTGCTCTTAATTCGTCGGCATAGGGGTTTGGCGGCACCGGTATCGGCTCCACCTGCTCGGCAGCGATTACCAACTGAGATTGGCCATCCCGCTGCTCCACGGCCATGCGCCCCTCCAGACGCAGCCAACTGTCGGCAGTTAACTGCTCTGCCTCTGGCCAGCGCACCGGCAAGCCCACAGGGTAAGCATCGGCAGCACAGCAGCTAACCAAAAACCGGGCAATAACAAAATGGTCGGGTTGCTTGTCGGGAATGACGAACCCCTGCACCCGCACCGGCTGGTTCTCATAGGTGTAGGGATCCGGGTAAACATCCAAGGTGCGCACCCAGTCCAGCAGAGTACGCTGACGCGGGTCGAGCTTGGGGCGAAAAGCCTGCGGCTGGCTACGAGATGCTCCCAGATAGGGAGATACCCCTCGGTTGAGGGCAGTTTGGCTGGAGAGCGGGCGTGGCTCGACCCAAAACCCCAGCAGTGCTGTCAGGATCAACAGTCCTGCGCCCAGCCGCGGCCCCAGTAGCGAGGAATGGACTTCAGAAGAAGGGACTTTGGCTCCTCGCCAACGGCCAATCCCCAAGCCCAACAGACATAGCCCAGCCAACAACGCCACATTCACATAGCCGGGATTGATCAACATCAGCAGGGTGCCCCGCCAGCGATAAACGATCAGCAGGATCCCTAGCAACATCAACCCAACCGCCTCCCAGTAGGCCGTATTGCCCCACCGCAACGGTTTGGACTCCGTCCCGCTGACGCGACCGACAGGCCGAGACATACCCTTGGTTTTCGCGTGCGGTTCCTCTGGATTTTGTTTTTCTCGAAGACGACCAGAACTGCTTTTGGGCATGGGTTGCAGCTTTTTCACACCACTCCGAGCCTAAGTTTAGCAATCCTCGCGGAAGTACCCACTGCCGGCGTTGGGGAATGCCTGTGCTGCCAATTTCCCAGTCACAGGTATCGGGTTGCCCGAATAAGGCAAGGACTCCGTCCCCCTAACGCGAACAGCAAAACATTTCGTTTGGCTCACGTTCTTTGATTGCCGTCTTTACAGCTTCAGGGATCCCATCATCAATTCAACAAATCCAGCCACAGATAACCTCACATTGATATCCCATTGATAACGGACTTTAGCGTGATGGACAGGGTTGTAGGCGGGTGTATAAAGCCTAGGGAGTTGCTGCAATTTTGGCGGTCTGCTCTACAGTGGGATAGAGACAACTGAGATACCACACACGAATGTTGGCCGAATGTTGGCAAGGATACCCACCTGGCTGCGGGGAGTCAGCTATGCCATCTATGGCTTTCTCTACCTGCCAATTCTGCTGATCGCCGTCTACTCCTTTAACCGAGCCCGCTTTGGCCTGGCGTGGACAGGTTTTACCTTCGATTGGTACCTTTCCCTGTTTCAGAATGCCCTGGTCTGGCAGGCCACGCAAAATACCCTCGTCCTGGCGTTGGTCAGCACGCTGGTCAGCACGCTGCTGGGATCCCTGCTGGGCTATGGGCTGTATCGCTATCGCTTCCCCGGTAAAAAGATCCTGCAGGGGCTGATGCTGTTGCCGGTGATCGTCCCCGATATTGTGATGGCCATCGCGCTGCTGCTGTTCTACCAGTTTGTGCGCTTTTACACGGGCCTCTTTGAGCTGGGCTTGGGGACGATGATCTTGGCCCACATTACGTTTCAGATTGCTTTTGTGGCTATTGTGGTGCGCAGCCGTCTCCAACTTTTGGATCCCGCCCTGGAAGAAGCAGCCTATGACCTCTATGCAAACACCTGGCAAAAGCTACGCTATGTCACCTTGCCCTTGGCCATGCCAGGGATCCAAGCTGCCGCTTTGCTGGCTTTTACCCTTTCGATAGATGATTTTGTCATCTCCTTTTTTACCAGTGGGCCGGAGAGCCTGACCTTGCCAATTTTGATCTACAGCACGGCGCGACGAGGAGTTACCCCGGAAATCAATGCCCTCTCCACCTTGATCATTCTGGTTACCTTGATCTTGGTCGTGGGCTTCCCCCTGCGGAGTGCTCCGCACCGCTGACGCGAACAGCCGCTCCCGCCTGGGATCCCGCTAGCCGTTCTCGACAGTTCCCCCTCTTCCCCTGAGAGAGGTTGGAGATGAGGGCGTGACATACTCCCATCGCTGACCCTACGG
>NZ_JANSIO010000288.1:0-2104 GCF_047462195.1 Synechococcus sp. R3-13
CCCTTGCTTCCCACTGCTGCTGATGTGGATGAAAACCCCAAAGCTCCACCTGAGGATTCTGCAAAGGCTGTCTTGGTCGAACCGGCAAAACCGCCGACTGTTGTCGCTCCTATTGCTTCAAGAGGGGTCGGTGCTCCTTCTCCCCCCAGGGCACCTGCTCCTCCGCTGCCGGCATGGATCCCACCCCAGCCTGTGCCGCAAATGAAGCTGGTGGGATTGATCCACGATCCAGGTGCTCCCAAGGCCCTGATTTTGATCGACAACGTAGTACGTCAGGTGGCTGTTGGCCATGCGGTGAAAGCAGAGTGGCGGGTTAACTCCATCAGCCCCTACGGTGTGAGGGTGAGCAATGGTGCTCAAAGCGTCACCTTGCAGTTGGGACTGTCGCAGCGAATCTAAAGCATCCAAATAGGGATCCCCCCCGGGCTAAGAGATCTCGATGGCAGCAGCGCCGGAAGGGTGGGAGATCGGATTGAAAAAGGGAGGAGGGGCAGATGAAATTCGCCAAGCCGGGGCGAATAAACCGCTGCAGAGTGAGAGCGGGCTTGGTTTTGGCGTACCTCTGTCTTGGCCTGTCCGCTTGTCGCAGCACACCCCCCTTGTCAGAATCCCCATCGGGGATCCCAGCGGCCTATGCTGACCGCCCGCAACTGCAAGGGGAGGCAGTGGTGGAGCTGGAGGTGCAAACTGCTGAGGGGGTAGGCAAGGTGATCCTGGAGATCCACGGGGAAGCGGCACCCCTGACCGGCGGCCAGTTCGTGGATTTGGTTCAGCGGGGCTTTTACAACGGCCTCACCTTTCATCGGGTGGAGAAGGATCCGCAGCCTTTTGTGGTGCAGGGTGGGGATCCCCGTGGTGACGGTACAGGGGGTGCAACAGAGCCGGGGAGCAACCGCCTGCGCACCATCCCCCTGGAAATTCAGCTGCGTGGGGAACCCTACCCCCGCTACAACATCTTGATCCAGGATCCCGCTGCTCTGAGTAAGTTGCTCTTGCCCCATCGTTTGGGGGCGGTGGCCATGGCCCGTTCTAGCCCACTTGACTCAGCCTCTTCCCAGTTTTACATCACCCTCTCTGCTCTGCCGATTTTGGACGGGCGCTATGCCGTGTTCGGCTACGTCACCGAGGGGATGGAGTGGGTGGAGCGCATCCAGGTGGGAGATGTGATCCGCTCGGCGCGGGTGTTGGAAGGAGCGGACTTGCTCAGGGTTCCGGGATCCCAACCGGAAAGAGCAGATCAGATGGAGGATCCCGGCAGTTTATGATGGGCAGCAACTCTGCTGCTGGTTTGGTTGTTGTGGCTCCGGCTTTTGCCTTGAGGAAGGGCAAGTTTTGCCCTCGTCCCCTCCGCCAACACCTGGGCACCCCTTCATGCAAGAAGACGCTTTTTCTCCCCTGGAGCCCCTAGACGAGCTGCCACCTCACTCGCCGCCGGAGGTGGATGTGGAGCTGATGCTGCAGCAGTTGCAGGATCCGGATCCCTATTTGCGGATGCAGGCGGCCCGCGCCTTCTGTGAGATCGAAGAACCCCGCGCCGTTAAACCCCTGCTGGCCCTAGTCCGGGATCCCTGCCCGTTGGTGCGGGTGGGAGCGGCCTATGCCCTAGGTCGGAATCCGGATCCCGCTGAGGTGGAGGTGCTGATCGAGGGCTTGCGCTGGGATTGGAACGGCTATGTGCGCAAAGGCTTGGTGTGGGCGTTGGGCAATGCCAAGGATCCGCGCGCCTACCCGGTGTTGCTGGAAGTGTTGGCCGGGGATATCGCGGCAGTGCGATTGTGGGCTGCCAGTGCCCTCGGACAATTGGCTCAGGCGCAAGTGTTGCCCGGCCCGGCATTGGATGAGGTGGTCGCAGCTCTCTGCCGGGGCTTGGCTCAAGATCCAATCGCAGCGGTACGCGGCAACTGTGCCTGGAGCTTAGGGATCCTGGGGCAACAGGTGAAACTGGCTCTCGAGGATCCCATTGTTTACACGATGCTAACAAGGCAATTGCTGACCAGCGCCAGTCGCGATCCCGATTGGGGGGTGCGGGATGACGCGCGGCTTGCCCTACAAAAGCTGGCAGATCCCGATTTGCTGGAGCATGACTCTAGTCAATAATAAGCTC
>NZ_JANSIO010000289.1:0-1182 GCF_047462195.1 Synechococcus sp. R3-13
GAAGGGCCGTCCGTTTCGCAACCGCTCCGGCCAGCGGATCCACCCGCCCGCCTCTCCGGCCACCTACAACCTCAAGCGGTTGGCCTTGCAGCAATTTTTTGAATGGGCCAGCCAACGGGGCTACCTTCAGGATCCCCTGCCCACTCAAGCCATTCGACCTGCCCGCCTGCCTGCGCGTTTGCCCCGCGATCTGGATCGGTTGTTGCTGCAGCGGGTGTTGCAGCGGGCCCAAAACCATTCTCTGCGCTACGCGGCTTTGATTCGCCTGATGCTGGAGTGCGGGCTGCGGGCCCAGGAGCTGTTGGACTTAACCGTTCAAGATTTTCAAATCAGCCCTGAGGGATCCCTGTTGGAAGTGCGCTGTGGCAAGGGGAGCAAACCCCGCGCTGTGGCAGTAGGGGATCCCCTCTCCGAGCTGTTGCAGCAGTATCTGAGCCGAGAACGGGGCCCGTGCGCGCCGACGGATCCCTTGTTTGTTTCCCAATCTCGCTGCTTGGCCTACCGGGGGCGCCCCCTCACCTACGATGGCCTGCGGCATATTGTGCTCAAGCTAACCGAGCCTGAGCCGGGACATCAAACCCCCCACCAGTTTCGCCACAGTTTTGCCACCTTGTTGCTGGATCGCGGCGTTGCCCCCGAACACATTCAGCACTTGCTGGGCCACACAACTGCCGCCATGACGATGCGCTACACCCAGCGGGCCAACTTGAGAGCAGCCATCGCCCGTTCCCGCGAGATCTTGAATCAGGGCTTGGTTTAGGGATCCCTTAGTGTGCTATGGCCTCTATTGTTTCAAGTGAGACAGATGCAGATTGCTCGAAGAAAAGTGCAAAAAGGCCGCCACCAGTACTCCCACCGGCTGCAACTGTCCCAACAACGCCACCCAAATAGCAATAAGGACGGGGGTTTGGATCCACAATAACGCCACAATAATGTATTTCCGGCTAATCTTCGGTGCCAACTTGGGGGCGACCTCTCAGCTTTTGGGGATCAGCCGCTTCGGACAGGCAGCACGGATATGGGATTCGCTCAGGTCGGGCATGAGAGCCAAGGCCCGCTGAGCATCAATTTGCGCTTCGCACACCGCCTCCAACACCTGTTCGGCCATCAGGGAAAGGGGCATATCAGCGGTTTGCTCGGGGTCGGTATCCAGGGAAATTGGTCGGACTCCCACAGGGGGGG
>NZ_JANSIO010000290.1:0-8409 GCF_047462195.1 Synechococcus sp. R3-13
GCTACCCCATTGAGCCCTTCGACCGCGAAGGGATCCCTCGCCAGATTACCCCCTTGGTTCACGAAGGGATCCTCTGCAACTTCATGTACAACAGCTACGAGTCCCGCGCTGCTGGCGTTCCCTCCAACGGCCATGCCACAGGGGGAGCAGGCAGCCTGCCGGGAGTAGGGCCGGCTTGCCTGAGGGTGGCGCCGGGGACAACCCCCCTGTCCGAGCTCTACGCGATGGATCGGGGAGTTATCGTCACCCGCCTCTCCGGCAGCAGCAACCCCATTACCGGTGACTTTTCTGGGGTGGTGAAAGGGGGCTTCTTGGTCAAAGGCGGCGAGAAACGCCCCATCCTGGAGACCACCATTGCCGGCAATCTCTACGATTGTTTGCGCAATATCTCCGCCATTTCCCAGGAAGTAACGGTTTTCAACGGCACGGCTGCCTTTCCCGCCCTGCGCATTGAAGATGTATCCATCACTGCGGGCTAAGTAAAGCTAGGGGTGTCGAGATCCCGGCAACAGCGATTAACCTCATTCCCAAAAGCTGCGGAGTTGTTCCCATGGGCCAGGAGATCACCTGCCTCCGTTTTGGTACTGCAGACTTTGCTCAGTTTGCAGCTCGGCTTCAGCAAGAGACGAAGTTGCTCGAGCGCTGGTTGGCCGGTGCGCCGGGGCTGGATCCGGCTTGTCAGCCCTTTGCCCAGGGATCCCCGGTGGGCGGGTTTGAGCTGGAGGCATGGCTGGTCACCCCTCAGGGGGATCCGGCCCCGATCAACTCAGCCTACCTGGAAGCGGTGAATGATCCGCTGGTGGTGCCGGAACTGGCCCAGTTTAACGTGGAGATCAACAGCCGGCCCCAAGTTTTGACCGGCTTGGCTCTGCGGCAGTTTCAGCAAGAGCTGGGCCAAACGTGGGATCGCTGCTGCCAGGTGGCCGAACACTTGCAGGCGGGGTTGATGATGATCGGGATTTTGCCCACGGTGCAGCAAAAGCAACTGACCTTGGAGATGATCTCCCCCCGCAAGCGTTACCTGGCCCTCAATGAGCAAATCCTGAACTTGCACCGGCGTGAGCAATCCCAAGCGATCCCTTCCCTGGGGCTAGATATCGAAGGACCGGCTGGGCGGTTGTGGGTTACCCACCCGGACATCATGCTGGAGGCGGCGACCACCTCCTTTCAAATCCATCTGCAGGTATCCCCCCAACAGGCGGCCCGTTACTTCAACGCTTCCCTGCTCGTGTCAGCCCCCTTGGTGGCGCTGGCGGCCAATTCCCCCTACCTGTTCGGGCACGATCTGTGGGCAGAAACCCGCATCCCTTTGTTCGAGCAGGCCCTAGATGGGCCACCCCCCCTTGCCCTCACCCACTACCCCCGCGTCACCTTCGGGCAAGGGTATGTCCAGGGATCCCTGATGGAGCTGTTTTGGGAAAATGTGCATCGCTACCCGGTGGTGCTGCCGCAAACGTTGGCCGCCTCTCCCTGGGAGCTGGTCCATCTGCGCCTCCACAACGGCACCATCTGGCGCTGGAACCGCCCCCTCATCGGCTTGGATCCCGTTCCCCACTTGCGCATCGAACAGCGGGTGGCAGCGGCAGGCCCAACCCTACCCGACATGATCGCCAATGCGGCCTTCTACTTTGGTCTGGTGCAAGCCTTGGGATCCCAGCCCGTCCCCCCCGAGCAGGAGCTGAGCTTTGCCCAGTGCCGCGCCAATTTCTACACGGCGGCCCGCTGGGGTCTGGAGGCCCCCATCACTTGGCTCAAGGGTTGGCAGGGATCCCTGCGCCAATTGCTTTTGCAAGAGCTGCTCCCCATGGCCGAGGGAGGGCTGGCCCAACTGAACTTGGCCCAACAGGATATCCAAGTGTATCTGGGCATTCTCCGCGCCCGCGTCGAGTCGGGGCAGAATGGGGCCACCTGGCAGCGCCGCTACGTGGCTCGGCATGGTAAAGATATGCAACAATTGACCTGTGCCTACTGGGAACGGCAGCGGCAAGGCCAACCGGTACACACCTGGGATCTCAGATAGGGCTCTCTCCACAGCCGGTTGTACCAGCGGTGGGCCACCGCGGCGGCAGGACGGATCCCTGGCCCGCATCTCGAGTGGGCAAACTCTCTCTCAGATGGCCTTGTTGCGACCCGAGCTACCGCAGCGAAACGGTTCATTCGCGACCAAGGACTTCGTTGGACTTCTGCTCCCTCCTACCCCAGGGAGAGAGGCCAGAAGCCAGAAGTTTGAGTCGAGCCTCTTAGCCCAAACAGTATGCTCACCGTTCTCGATCATCTACCGGATCAACTGCTGGATCTAGAGGCCCATCAGCTTTACGACCGATTGGGTGGGCCGACCCTCATCCATCTGCCGGGGCGACGGGATCCGGCCCTGTTTGTCTCCGTGCTGCTGCACGGCAACGAAACCACCGGTTGGCAGGCGGTGCGGCAGCTCCTCCGCCGCTACAGTCCTCTGCACCGCTGCCGCGAACGGGAATTGCCCCGCTCCCTTTCCCTCTTCATCGGCAATGTTCAGGCAGCCCGTCAAGGACAACGGCGGCTGGACGGCCAACCCGACTACAACCGCATTTGGGGCTCCGGCTCCACCCCCGAACATGCCATGGCCCAGGCCGTCCTTCAGCAAATGCAGCAGCGGGGCGTTTTTGCCAGCGTCGATATCCACAACAACACGGGCACCAACCCCCACTACGCCTGTGTCAATCACCTGGATGCCCCTACCCTGCACCTGGCCACCTTGTTTGGGTGCACCGTCCTCTATTTCACCAAGCCAGAAGGGGTGCAGAGCATGGCCTTCGGGCGCTTCTGCCCGGCGGTGACCCTGGAGTGTGGCAAGCCGGATCAGCCCCACGGCACCCAGCATGCCTACGAATTCTTGGAAGCCTGCCTTCACCTGTCGGCGATCCCGCAGCGCCCTGTCCTCAGCCAAGATATCGACCTCTTCCACAGCGTCGCCATTGTCAAAGTCCCGGATCAGGTGAGCTTCAGCTTTGGGGAAGAGAATGGCGACCAAGAGGGATCCCCCTCCCACATCCGCTTCCCGCCGGATTTGGATCTCCTCAATTTTCGGGAGCTTCCCCCCCACACCCCCATTGGCTGGACGAACAACGGCTTCCACCTGGAGGTGCAAGACGAGCAGGGCCAAAATGTGGCGGATCGCTTTTTCTATGCCTGCAATGGAGAAATTCGCACCAGCGTGCCCATCATGCCGGGCATGCTCACCCTCAATAGCCGCATCATCCGCCAAGACTGCCTCTGCTACCTGATGGAGCGCTACCCCCTGGCCGGCTGAGCCGGGCTGCCAATTTCCGATCCCCAAACCAGAACGGGTGGTGCTCCCCACCCCTGCAATAACAGACTCCCCGCTGGCCGCTGTACCCGTCCGCCGAGGGATGGTGAGTACGCTAACGTGGGACAGAGCGACCCCTGCAAGCCCTATCCTGAAAACTGCCAACGGCACGCTGAGCCCACGGGATCCCTATGTTGCGCCTGCTGCGGATCGAGAACTTTGCCCTGATCGAGCAATTGGAGATCCCTTTTCGAGCGGGGCTAAACGTGCTCACCGGAGAAACCGGGGCCGGCAAATCCATCATCCTCGATGCTCTGGATGCAGCTCTAGGAGGTACAGCTCGGGCTCTGCGAACTGGCAGCGAACGAGGTCTGGTGGAAGCGATCTTCAGTCCTAATCCTGAACTGCAAGCCTGGCTAGAACAAGAGCACATCGACCCCCTAGAGGAGGGCCTGGTTTGTAGTCGCGAGCTGGTGTTGCGCAACGGCAAGCTCACCAGCCGCCTGCGGGTGAATGGGGTGCTGGTGAACAAAGCCCAGATGCTCAGCCTGCGGGCCAAATTGGTAGAGATCACTGCCCAGGGGCAAACCGTTCAAATCCAATCTCCCCAAACCCAGCGCCGTTGGCTGGACGACTTTGGCGGCGAAGAGTTGTTGCGAACACGGGCGGAGGTGGCTGCCCTTTACCAAACCTGGAACCATCTGAAAACAGAGGTGGAATCCCGCCGGCAAAGCCAACAACTGCGCCTGCAACGGCTAGACCTACTGGAGTTTCAAGCGCAAGAGCTGGCCGCCCTGCGCCTGGAGGATCCCGACGAAATGGCCAAGCTGGAGCGGGAACGGGAGCGCCTGGCCCACCGCGTGGAACTGCAACAGCAAAGCTACGAAGCTCACCAATTGCTCTATCAAAACGACAGCGGCTCACCGGCCATCGCCGATCTGTTGGGCCAGGTAGAACGGTTGCTCCAGACCATGACCCAGCGGGATCCCGACCTAGCCCCTCTGGCGGAAATGGTCAGCAGCGCTCTCATTCAGGTGGAGGAGGTGGGGCGGGAGCTAATTCGCTACGGCGAGACGCTGGAGGCGGATCCCGGTCGGTTGAACAAAATTGAACGGCGCTTGGCGCAACTCAGACAAGCCTGCCGCAAATACGGCCCGACCTTGGCCGAGGTGATGGCCCATGCGGAGCGGGTGCAGACGGAGTTGGCCCAACTGCGAGGAGACAACACCGACCTAGAGGAATTGCAGGTGCGGCTGGACAAAGCTGCCCAAGACCTGGAGCGCCATTGCCAGGTGCTCTCTCAACTGCGGCAACAAGCGGCCCGTCAACTGGAAAAGGCTCTCATAGAAGAGCTCAGCCCGCTGGGGATGAGCGCAGTGCAATTCCGGGTGCAGATCCAACCCGGCCCCCCGACAGCAGAGGGGGTGGATCAGGTGAGCTTTTGGATCAGCCCCAACCCGGGTGAGCCTCTTCAACCTTTGGCCAGCATCGCCTCGGGCGGCGAGATGAGCCGTTTTCTGCTGGCCTTGAAAGCCGTATTCAGCCGCATCGATCCGGTGGCCACCATGGTTTTCGACGAGATCGATACCGGCGTGTCGGGCAAAGTGGCGCAAGCCATCGCCACCAAGCTGTACAGCATTGCCCGAGATCACCAGATCCTCTGCGTCACCCACCAACCCCTGATCGCTGCCCTGGCGGATCACCACCTGCGGGTTCACAAGGTGGTGCACCAAAAGCGAACTTCTGTGCGGGTGGAGCTTTTGGGAGAACGAGAACGCCGCGAAGAACTGGCCCAACTTACTGCCGGCCACTCCGCCCAAGAAGCGATGACGTTTGTGGAGGCTCTCCTCAACCAAGCAGCTCAACTGCGCAAGCAGCAACTGGCCAGCCCCGCTTGACCCTCCTCTCCTTATTGTTTTGAGTGAGGGGAGGGGGGTGAGGGCCTCACCCGCCCAAGAACAGCTCCAGCACCTCAGGATTGTTCAACAAGTTGGGGCCAGTATCCTCAAAGCGGTTTTCTCCCGTGGACAAGACATAGCCCCAGTCCGCCATCTTCAGGGCCTGCTTGGCATTTTGCTCCACCATGAGGATGCTGATGCCAAGACGGTTGATCTCTCGCAGGAGGGCGAAGGTCTGTTCTATATACAGCGGCGACAGGCCAGCGGTCGGCTCATCCAGCAACAGCAACTGCGGCTCCACCATCAACGCTCGCCCCATGGCCAGCATCTGCCGTTGTCCACCCGATAGGGATCCCGCCGCTTGGCGTCGTTTCTCTTTCAGGGGCGGAAACAGCTCATAAACCCGCTCCAATTGGGCGGCAGGGTTGTCGCGTCGGATGAAGGCCCCCATCTCCAGGTTCTCTTGCACGGTGAGGGAAGGGAAGACATTGTTGGTCTGGGGCACAAAGCCGATTCCCCGTCGCACCAGTTGCTCAGCGGGCAGGTGGGTGATGTCGGATCCCTGAAACAGCACTCGGCCTGAGCGGATGGTGGCCAAGCCAAATAAGGATTTCAGCACTGTCGATTTGCCGGCTCCATTGGGGCCGATGATCACCACAATTTGCCCGGGGTTCACCTTCAGGTGGATCCCCTTGAGGATGTCCACCCCCCGGTAGCCGCTGTAGAGATCCTGGATGTCCAGCAAAGGGGTCATGAGAGGGATCCCTCCGAAGGCAGAGGGGAGGGTTGGGGTGGGTTTAGGGAGTCGGCCAGTGCCACAGATCCCAAATAGGCCTCCCGCACGGCTGGGTTTTGTTTGATCTCCTCCATGGATCCCTGGGTGAGAACCTTGCCGGCAGCCATGACCACCACATGGTCGCAGAGACGGGTCACCAGATCCAGGTCATGCTCGATGATGCAAAAGGTGCAGCCCCGCTCGCGGTTGAGATACTCGATAAAGCGCATCAAATCCGCCAGCAGGGTGCGGTTGACGCCGGCCCCCGGCTCGTCCAGCAGGATCACCCGTGCATCGGTCATCAAGGTACGTCCCAGTTCCAAGAGTTTTTTTTGCCCCCCGGAAAGGGTGATGGCCAGTTGATCCCGCAGATGGATCAGGTTCAGCCGTTCCAGAACCTCTTCGGCCCGAGCTTGCAGGTTGCGTTCTTGTCGTTGCACCCGCCGCCAACCGAACCAAGTGGCGAATAGGTTTTCCCCTATCTGATTGGGGGGAACCACCATTAAGTTCTCCAAGACGGTCATGCGGCCAAACTCCCGCGGGATCTGAAAGGTGCGCACCAGCCCTCGACGAAACAGATGATAGGGGGGCAGGCCGGTGATGTCTTCCCCATCTAGCCAGATGCGCCCGCTGCTGGGCCGAATAAACCCGGCAATGATGTTAAAAAGCGTGGTCTTCCCGGCCCCATTCGGGCCGATCAAGCCCGTAATCCGACCGGTTTCGATGCGGAAGGAACAGTGATCCACCGCGCTAATGCCGCCAAACCGCTTGGAGATGTCGTCGATAACAATCACGCCGCTGCCTTGGGAAAACCCCGCCGACCGATGAGTTCAGTATTTCAAACATATAATGAGCCCATAATGAGCCCATTGCCGAGTTTGCCCATTATCCTTCCCGGATTCCTACAGGGGCAACTGCCTTTGGAGGCCGCAGCCAGCCCTACAGCAGCCAAGGAACGGGCGAGATCCTGAGTCTGGCCCGCCTGTTTTCTGGAGCCATCTTTTCTTGAGGAAGTGGGGAACGCTTTGAGGTGAGTCAACGTCTGACTGCTACGGTTCAACACTTGCTTGACTTTTGGGATCTGAGTTCTACTTTCTCTTCCCTCATAGGAGGTTGTTGGTTATGTCTCGCATGAATAAACTCACCCGACGGGCCTTTGCAGCGGCGGCTGCCCTGACGGCGGCTGCTCTTGCCACCACTCTGCTGCCCAGCACGGCTCAGCAGGCAACTCAAGGGCCGGTCAAAATTGGGGCCTTGATGTCTCTTACCGGGGATCTGCAGGCCTTCGGGGAAAACTGCCTCAAGGGGATCAAGCTGGCGATTGACCAAATCAACGCGGCTGGCGGCATTTTGGGATCCCCTGCCCAAGTGGTCGAAGCGGATGACCAGACGTCGGCTCAGCCGGCTATCGACGCAGCTCAACGGTTGGTCACCGTGGAGAAGGTGGCCGGCATCATCGGCGCCTTGGGCAGTGGCATTACCATTCCGGTGGCCACGACGGTTTCTGTTCCCAATCGGATCCCGCAAATTTCCCCGGCTTCCACCGCTCCTACCATTACCACTCTGGAGGACAACGATTTTCTGTTTCGCACAGTTCCTTCCGATGCCTATCAAGGGGTAGCCCTGGCCCAGATCACCCGTGAAGAGAAGCTGGAGCGCCTGGCCATCATCTACATCAATAACGACTATGGCCAGGGCCTGGCCGACAGCTTTAAGACGGCTTTTGAAAAGCGGGGCGGCACCATCACCAAGTCGGTTCCCTACGAGCCCGGCAAGGCTTCCTATCGCAGTGAGCTGACCCAACTGAAGGAAGGGGATCCCCAGGCGTTGGTGCTGATCGGCTACCCCGAAAACGGTGTGGTCATTTTGCGGCAAGCTTTGGAAGAAGGACTGTTTGACCGCTTTGTCTTCACCGATGGCATGCGCTCTCCGGATGTGGCAGCTCAGGTGGGAGCCGAAAAGCTAGAGGGATCCATCGGCGTTTCGCCCCAGGCCCTCACCGATAGCAAGGCTTACCAAATCTTTGCCGAAGCCTACAAAGCCGCCTACGGGGAGCTGCCCCCCACCCCCTACATCGACACCGCCTACGATGCCGCTTTTGTCCTGGCTCTGGCCATTCAGAAAGCCGGCAGCACCGACGGCACCGCTGTTCGAGATGCCTTGCGGGAAGTGGCCAATCCGCCTGGCACCGAGATCCTGCCCGGAGAGTGGGCCAAGGCGGTGGAGCTGATCGGCAAAGGGGAGGACATCTTCTACACCGGCGCCTCTGGATCCATCAACTTCGATGAGAATGGGGAGGTGGCCGGCACCTTTGCCCACTGGACTTTCCAAGGGGGGAAGGTGGTGGATCTGAAGGTGTTTGAGCCGGAGAGCTGATTTTCCCCTGCGGCTCCTGAGTGGGGGTCGGTTTCTCCTTCTGAGCATGCCTCTAACCCCCAAAACCCTGAACT
>NZ_JANSIO010000291.1:0-4323 GCF_047462195.1 Synechococcus sp. R3-13
GGCAGTTGGGATCCCTCTTGGCCTGAGCTGCTGTTTGGCTTGGTCTGGGCCTTCTACAACCTGATGATCCTGACGGTGCGCCCCGACGATCACGATTTTGCCGGCTTTGCTTTTCCCAGCAGCAGCGCCGCTGCGGCGACAGAAGAGAGCGCCAACCCATAGGCTGCCAAGCCAAGACAAGTTCATCGCAAAACCAAATCCCCACATCCATTCAGCTGCTGCAGGGATGAAATGGCAGGCTGCCGCGGCAGATGGTGGGCAAACGCTATGCTGTGAGAAGTGTAGGATAAGTGGATCGGCACAGGTTGTCTCCAACTCTCCGGGGAGGTGTACCGGTGGAGAGGGGGGATCCCTGGCCAAGTCGCCCCTCCTGTTTGCAGGATTGAACGCGGTCTTCTAGGTTCAGAACGACACACCTGTGGAGTCAGAGAGACCCCCCCTTCGACTGCTCCCCCTGGGTACGGATCCCTGGCAGCAGGGCTGTGCCTATTGGCTGGAGATGGGATCCCACCGTTTGCTTCTCGATTGCGGGTTGCCCGCTCCTGCCCTCTTTAAGGCTCTGCCAGGGATCCCGGATGCGGTAATCTGCAGCCATGCTCACTTTGACCATGTGCAAGGGCTACCTGCTTTTCATCGTCGTTACCCTCAGGTACCTCTCTACGCCACGCCGGTGACTGCTCATTTGGCCGCTGGTCTGTGGGAGTGTGGCGTTTGGCCAGGCTACGACCGGGACATTCGCTTTCCCCCCTTTCGGGCGCTGCCTTTGGGCCGGGCGCGAGAGATTTTGCCCCATCTGATGCTCACTTTCTTTGCGGCTGGGCATCTGCCAGGAGCGGCGGCAACCCTGCTGCAAAATACCCAAACCACTCCGGCCCAAGCCTGCGTGTACACGGGCGACTGTTCCCTGGCCTCAACTCGCTTTGCCCCCGGCTTGGATCTCATTGCTTTGCGCCACTGGCAGCCGGACGTGTTGCTCATCGAGGCTTCGCTGGGATCCACCCGCCATCCACCCCGTCGTCACCTGGAAAATCGCCTGGTGGAGCGGTTGCTCAGCGCCTTGGAAGCGGGGCAAACGGTGCTGTTTCCCCTGCCAGTGTTGGGGTTGGGGCAGGAGCTGATCTTTCTCCTCAAAGCCCACCACCGCTTTACCCAAGCCCCCCAAGAGCTCAAGATATGGGTGGCGCCGGGGCTGGCGGCAGGCTGCAATCTCTACGAGCGCTTGCTCACCTACCTGCCGGAGCCGGTGCGCAATTTCGCCACCTACCAGCCCTTGTTCTGGGAAGACCGCCTGCAGCCGCGGGTTCAGCCCCTTACCGAAGCGGATCCTCTGCCCCAAGGCTTGCTGCTGTGCGACGCCGATGCCGGGCCTGAGGCTTGGGATCCAATTTGGTCGAGGTTGTTGGCCCAACCGCAGCGCTCCTGTCTGCTGGTGCGGCTGCCGGAAGTGGAGCTGGCTACCCCGTTTGAGCGTTGGCCGGCGCCGCTGCGCTCCCGCATTGCCGTTGAATGGATAACCTGGCACAGCCACAACGATGTCGGGCATCTCACCCAGATCATCCACACCTTTCGCCCCCAGCATTTGGTCTTGGTTCACGCCGACCCCAAGCAGGCTCAGGATCTGGCGGATCTGCCGGAGCTGTGCAATCGCTACCATGTCCACTGCCCTCAGCCTGGGCATTGGCTGGAGTTGCCCGATGGGCACCTACAAACCCCAGTTAGGCTCGCGGAGCTGAAGGCCGGTTCCCCCGCCGAGATCAGGGATCCCCCTTTGCGCTACGAGGGGGAGGTGGAAGAAGTTTGGCAGGAGCAGGGGTCGCCGCGGACTTTGGCGGGGGTACAGGTGCGTCTGCCGCCCCAGATTACCCAGGATCCCCGTTGGCCGGCCTGGGCCGATACCGGCCTGGTGGAAGCCCGCTGGCAGGGATCCGAACTGGTGCTGCGCGGCCTTTCTCCACGGGAGCTGATCCGCCCGGCAGAGGCTGCCCCTTCTCCAGCAGGGATCGTGCCGCGTCCAAAACAGCCTTCTGTATCCAGTCATCACGGTGGCAAAAAGTGCCAAAATTGTCGCTTTGCCCGCCAGATCTTGACTTCCCAAGCCCAAGCCTTTCGCTGCGATCAGGAACGCTCTCCCCTCTACCGCCTCAGGGTGGATCCCCAGGGGAGCTGCCCCTACCATCAGCCGCAGGAGATCCGCTCTTCCGGTTAGCCGTCAAGCCAGGGAAGCCCAAAGGCTAGAATGGGGCAAGTCGCGGTGCCAACCATGCTTGAGCAAGATTCCTGGGCAAATCATCGCCGTGGGCCGGTCGGATCCCTGGAGCGCCCAGCCGAGGCCTTGGCTGCGGCCAGCCCGCCCGTAGTGCAGATGGTTGGGGTGAACAAAGTCTATCCACTGCCGGAGGGCAGTTTTCAGGCCCTCTACGATATCGACTTGGCGATCCAGCCGGGAGAGTATTGCGCCATTATGGGGCCCTCTGGATCCGGCAAATCCACCCTGATGAACCTCATCGGCTGCTTGGATCGGCCCAGCTCAGGGCGCTACTGGCTGGATGGGGTGGAAGTTTCCACCCTGACCGATCGCGATTTGGCCCACATTCGCAACCAAAAAATCGGCTTTGTCTTCCAGCAGTTCCATCTCCTGCCCGTCCTGACAGCGCTGGAGAACGTCATGCTGCCCTTGGCCTATGCTGGGATCCCGGAGCCGGAGCAACGCCGGCGGGCCAAGCAAGCCCTAGAACAAGTAGGCTTGGGGAGCAAACTGCAGCAGCGTCCGGCCCAACTCTCCGGCGGCCAGCAGCAGCGGGTGGCGATTGCTCGTGCCATTGTCAACCGACCCCAACTGTTGCTGGCTGATGAGCCGACTGGGGCTCTGGATAGCCATACCGGCCAGGAAGTGCTGAACCTTTTTGCGGAGCTCCACCGGCAGGGCATCACCCTGGTCGTGGTCACCCATGACCTTGAAGTAGCCCAGGCCGCCCAGCGCATTATCCGGGTTGAGGATGGCCGTTTGCTGGATTGAGGAAGACAGGGATCCGCCTGGGGGCAGTTGGGTTCAGGAGAGTTCCCAGTTGCAGTGAACTTGCCTGCTGGATGGATCCCTGGCCTCACTTTGGGTGAAGGTCGAAGGGAATGTCTTAAACGGGCATGGGATAACCCTATCTAGGATGGCCCAGCTTGGGCTACTCTAAACGCAACTGAGGGCTTGGGAAGAGGATCCGTCCATGAAACTGATCGAAGATATCATCCGGTTTTTGGAAACCCGCCTGGAAGAATTTCTCAGGGCCCACCCTGAGATCGAGCTGCAAGCCCTCGATGAGCAGTTGCGCCAGCAGGAATCGGATACCCTGCGGCTGTTGCAGGAAAGCCGCGTCCAAGAGGAGGCTCTCCAAAAAAGCATTCTCAACTTAGCCGAGGAGATTAAAACCTGGCACTTTCGCATTGAGAAGGCGCAGCGGGCCAATCGTCCCGATCTGGCCGAAGGAGCGCGACGCCGGGAGGCTGAGCTGTTGGAGAGGGGCAGCCAGCTATGGGGTCAAATGAAAGCCCAAAAGGAGAAAATCCAACAAATGGAAGCCCTGCTGCCGCAGATTCGCCAGCGCCGCCAAGAAGTGAAGGCTAAGCTGCAGGAGGTAAGAGCCGCGCAAGCCAAAGGCATCGACAACCCGGACCGGAATTTCAGCCCTTGGGGAAAACCTTTCGAGGCTTGGGATGAATTGGAAGAGCAATTTCGTCAGCTAGAGGGGGAAAACGAATTGAATGACACGAAGAGGAAGGTGCGGGAACAGCAGCGGCGGTAACAGCCTGACCCAAAATCTTGTTAGTTTGCTAATGTTGAATCCAGTCGCAACAGCCAAAATCGAGCTGGGCGGAACTTGTGATTCAAACCCTCGGTCTCAAGAGCCGTAGCCCCATCATTTCCGGAACTTTCTCTGGCACCGACCGGGAAGAAAAGTCTCTCCTCTCCCCCAAGAGTGATACGCTATTGGGCATGAATGAGTTGTATCTGAATCACCCCACATTTGGTCTGCTCTACAGCCTGTGTCAGGTCGACGAAAATCAGGCTCTCTTCACCACTCTCTACGCCCAAAGGCTCTTTTTTCGGGTTTACTTCAGGCCGCCGGATAACAGCGGGGATCCTGCTGCCATGGAGGAGTTGGTCTTCGATCCGATTAGCCGTAATGAGGCTCGCCAGCTCATCGAAGAGCAAATGCGCCTGCTGCGCCGTGCTGCCCGCCAAGATGAGCTAGAACAATTGCAGTTGATCTACAAGCAAACCTTTTCGTAAACTACCCGGCCCTGACTGCTTCGCAGTACAGGGCGGGCTTT
>NZ_JANSIO010000292.1:0-1743 GCF_047462195.1 Synechococcus sp. R3-13
CAGGTGCAGCCGCGAAGGCGTCTCGCCACCGCTGCGGAGAGTGATGGTGAGAATGCGGGCCTCAATCAGCCGCTCTTCCCGCATTCCCGTGCCTGTGTTGACAGGATAGGCCGGAAAACAAGCCGCGCTAAGGCTGAGGCGCAGAGCATGACCGCAAGGAATGCGAATACAGGTGGGCTGACAGGGAATCAGAATGGGGGTACTGGGCTGGGGATCCCGTAGGCGACAATAGCCTTGGGAAAAGTTATACACCTGCCCATCGGGCCTTACCACCGAGAGCACAGCGCAAAGATCGAAACTGGGGCTGTCGGCCTCCGCGTACACCTCCACAGCAATGTCCCCGACCAGAACCAGCTCGGCTTGCAGCGGCGGAGTGGTATAGGTGAGAACATCGGTGCGGCAGTCGAGGGCGGAGCGCTCTTGCGGCCCGGCAGGCTGAACTAGGTGGCCCCCCAAGGCCGGCACCGGTCGCCAGGGATCGTGAACAAACGTATCCGACTGTTGTGCAGGCGAGGGTTCAGGGCGAAGGGATCCCTCTGCTTCTGAAAGGGCAGCCAAGCCGGTGCTGTGTAGGTAAAAAGCTTTTGGCTCAGGGGTAGGCCAAGCATCAAAGCCGCGCCAGCGGTTGGATCCCATCTCGAACAGGCGTACCGGCGGCTCCTGGAGGATCCCTGTATCTTTGCCTTTGAGGAACTGGTCAAACCAGCGCACCTGCAGGCGATCGATGGGGCTGACAGCCTCTGGGCCAAAGTCCAACGCCCCCACTTTGCGCCCCCAAGGGAGATGGATCCAAGGGCCGATGATCAGGTATTGAGGGTTCTGGCTGCGGGCGCTCATTTCCTTGTAGAGGCGCAGGCTACCACTCAGGTAGCTGTCAAACCAGCCGGCAATGTGTAGCATCGGCAGATCCACCACCTCTAGACGGGGAGAGAGCTTGCGCCAGTATTCATCCGGCTCGCTGTGCTCCAGCCAGTCGAAGTAATAGGACTGGGGGGCATACTGCTGCAACACCCCCGGCTTGAGGGGGATAGGGTCGTAGAGGGGGAGATTGCGGGCAGCTTTCAAAAGCGCTTGGTAGGCATTGGCATCCTCCCTGAGACGCGCCCCTTCGGTCTCCAGTTGCAAGGCCCAACTGAGGTTGTTGTAGAAGGCAAAGGCCCCCCCTGGGTAAGCGGCATCGGCATAGAGATCGTAAGGCAGCATCGCCGGGCAGATGGCCTTCAAGGCGCTGGGACGGGTAGAAGCCGCATACAGCTGGGTCATGCCCTGATAAGAGAAGCCGTACATGCCCACTACGCCGTTGCTCCCCGGCAAGGCAGCCGCCCAATTGACGGCGTCAAACCCATCCTCCACCTCGTGGCGGAAGGGGTAAAAGGATCCTTTGGAAGTTCCCCGTCCGCGCACATCCTGGATGACCACAATGTACCCCTGGGCCGCATACCACCTGGGATGGGCATACACCACCGTCGAGGCAATGGCCCGCCCATAGGGCTGCCGCATCAGCAAAACCGGGTAGCTCCCCTCCCCTTGCGGGCGATAGACATCCGCGTCCAGTTGGATCCCGTCGCGGGTGAACATGGAAACAGTTTCGCGGGGGCGAACGGGCAACATGGCCTGGGTTGGGCTAGCGGATCTTGCCAAAGGGATACCAACCAAGGACAACCTAAGGGATCCCTGGGTGGATTCTTCCTAAGATAAAACAGAAGCCCTTATGAGAGCATGACTCTAGTCAATAATAAGCTC
>NZ_JANSIO010000293.1:0-5232 GCF_047462195.1 Synechococcus sp. R3-13
CGCTTAGCGGTCGGAGCCGGGTAGTTTACTTGGCCCTGGTGATCATCGATATGCAGCGAGATTTCCTGGAGCCGGGCGGCTTTGGGGAAATGTTGGGCAACGATGTCACCCAACTGGGATCCATTGTGCCCACCCTGGAGGAACTGCTGGACTTCTGTCGTCAGAAGGGCCTAACCATCATCCACACCCTGGAGGGTCACCAGCCAGATCTCTCCGATTGCCCGCCCAGCAAGCGCAAACGCGGCAAGGGATCCCTGACCATTGGGGATGAAGGCCCTATGGGGCGGATTTTGATTCGCGGAGAGCCGGGCAACACCATCATCCCTGAGCTTGCCCCGATTGCGGGAGAGATCGTCATTCCCAAACCCGGCAAGGGGGCTTTCTACGCCACCGAGCTGCAAGCAATCTTGCAAAAGCGCGGCATCACCCACCTGCTGTTCACCGGGGTAACCACAGAAGTCTGCGTGCAAACCACAATGCGCGAGGCCAATGACCGCGGCTATGAGTGCCTGCTGGTGGAAGATTGCACCGCCAGCTACTTCCCAGAGTTCAAGCAAGCCACCCTGGAGATGATCCGGGCGCAAGGGGGCATCGTCGGCTGGACGAGTTCTGCTCAGAACATCCAAAAAGCGTTATCGGGTTTACAGTGAGGGATGAATAACCCAACAAGCGTGAGGCTGAACCGATGACACTGGCTCAGGAGGCAACTGCCCAAGTCCCCGCCTTTTGCGAAGGGATCCAGTACTTCGGGGATCCCTGGCCGGAATTTGACCGCCTGGGCCAGGCCCCTGCAGTGGATGCCGGCACCGGGAAACTGAGGGATCCCGGCAGTCGCATGGCCGCCTACCAAACCTTGCTCTATGCCGATGCCTTGCGCTACCTCACCCTGCAAATGACCGCCAGTAAAGCCTCAGGCCATCCGGGCGGATTTGCCAGCCAAGCAGAAGCCTATGCAGCTCTGGTGTACCTGGGCCAGAAGAACATCCCCACCGAAGTCGGGCACCACGCGCCGGGCTTTTACGCGGCCATGTTCTTGGATGGATCCCTGGCCGAGATGGGCATCCACACCGTCGCCGACCTGCGGGCCCGTTTTCGAGAACGGGAAGGGCTGTTGGGTCACCTCTCTGGCTACATTCCCGGACTGCTGGCGCCGGCTGGGCCGCTGGGGCAGGGGCAGCACTTTGCCATGGCGGGGGCATTACTCTACCCGGATCGCCTCTTCCCGGTCACGATTGGGGATGGCGGCCTGGGAGAGCCCTATGTGATGAGCTCCATGATTCACTTTCACACCGCTTTCCCGCAGCGCACCAACTTCCTGCCGGTACTGGTTTGGAACGGCTACAGCCAAGAGCACCACAGCATGATCTCCACCGCCAGCAACGCCCAGATGGCCGAGTATTGGCGGGGCAACGGCTTTGAGGAAGTGGTGTTGGTGGATGCCAAGGACTTTGACGATGCCCAACAGCCTGGCCCTTACGTCGACAGCACTCAGTTTTCCCTAGAAGCCCGCCTTGCCTTTGCCCAAAGGGTGCTGATCGAAATGGAGCGAGCCATCCAATCAGCCCTGAGCGGACAATTAACGGTTTTCATCCTCAAGCAACTGAAGGGGGCTGGGGTACATGCCAAGGGATCCAAGTCCCACAACCTCTACGGCCACCACACTCTGGATCACCCGGACATTGTGGCGGCTCTGCGGGCGCGGGCCTTACATCCGGCAGCTTGGGCCCTGGTGCGACAAAACTGCCAACGGGCAGCCGGGGGGCCAGCCGCCAAGGTGGCGGTTACAGAGTTCGTTCGGCCTTTGCCGCCTTTGGGATCCCTGAACCTGACGGAGTTTCCCCTAGGGGACAAGCAGGTTTCTACCACGGCCATCGGATCCCTGGTGGTGCAGGTGGGGCAGAAGGATCCCGACTTTTTGGTGGCCAATGCCGACGGCAACGAAGCTTCCGGCATGGCCAATGTGAACCAAGGTCTCAAGGTGATTCACCCCACGGTGGATCCCTTATACAACCAACAGCCCCAAGGCCAGGTCTACGAACCCCTGAGCGAAGATGCCTGCGCAGGACTGACGGCGGGCCTAGCCCTCTTCGGCGGACGCTCCCTGTGGTGCTCCTACGAGTCCTTTGCCGTCAACGGCCTACCCATCTGGCAGACGGTAACCCAAGCCATGGCGGAGCTGCGCCGGCCCACCCCCTCGGCCATTGCCCTCTTCACTGCCGGCGCTTTGGAACAGGGGCGCAACGGCTGGACCCACCAACGCCCGGAAATTGAGGCCTACCTGGCGGCCATGATGCGCAACGGCAACGTCTTCCCCCTCTTCCCGCCGGATGCCAACTGTGCCCAAGCTGCCTACGAATGGGCCTTATCCACCCACAACAAAGGGATCCCTATCATCGCCAGCAAAACCCCCCTGCCCATCCGCACCACCCTCGAACAAGCCCGCCAAGCAGTAGAGCAGGGCTGCATCGTCCTTCAGGAGTTTCCCGGATCCCGCACCGTGGTCTTTGCCGTGGTGGGGGATATGATTCTCCTGCCCGTGTTCGAGGCGGCTGAACAGCTCCAAGCCCAAGGGATCGGCTGCAAGATCGTCTCGGTGATTAACCCCCGCCGTCTGTATCGCCCCGGCGACGTGGCTTGGTCCACCTGTGCTCAGCCAGATGGGGAATTCATGTCCGACCAAGAATTTGCCGCTTGGTTTGCCGGCGAGGCCCTTATTGGCGTAACCGGCGGGGCCAGCCTGATGTTGGAGCCCCTGTTGCTGCGCTACACTGGCCCGCGCGACATTTTTGCCTGGAAACGCGGCGAAACCACCGCCACCCCCGCCGAATTGATGGACTACAACGGCCTGACAGCTCAGGCACTGTCAGAACGAGCCAAGCAACTGCTATGCTGAGGGCGAGCTTTTAGCTTGGTTAGCATTGTCCACCTTATTTTTTCCTATGACTGAGGCTAGCTATCTCCGAGAGAAGCTTGAGAGGATATCTCCCACCGAGAGGGTAGAGCGAGTTATTGTCCAACACTTTGCTGTTCCCCTCCTGCATGCGCTTGGCTTTCACGACTTGGAAATTAGATATGAATTCGAGACAGGTTGTGGCCAGGTCGACCTCGCCGCAAGAAAGAACGAAGATCCTGAAGATACTTTCTTTAACTCCCAAAGGAACCCCTACTTGCTTTTGGAGGCAAAATCCAGAGTAGTCAACCTCAAAGAAGGATCTTACTATAGGGATGCAGTTTGTCAAATAGAAAGCTACCTGCTCGGCGAGAACTGCAAATCTGCAAAATGGGGAATTATCACCAATGCAAACAACATCCAGATCTGGAGGAAGCATGGAAAAGTCGTCTACCCTGCTACAGCAAACTTCTCCATTAATCCAGATAACATTGAGAGCATAGTGCGTAACTTGCGAGACAAGATAGAAAACTATGAGCGCGCTCTGACTGTATGCGTGTATAACAATAAAGGGGGCGTAGGCAAAACAACGACGGTCATTAACCTTGCGGCAGCACTAAAAACCAAGGGAAAAAAGGTCTTAGTTGTTGACTTTGATTCTCAGGGTGATCTGACAAGAAGCTTGGGAGCCACTCCTGGAAAAATTACACTGACGCAATGTTTAAAGGATCCCAAAATAGACATCCATGCCATTGTCCAAACATATAGACTCGAATGTAGACTCAAAGGCAAGCAGACTACCCTTCCCATCTTCGACATTATCCCAAGAGACCCTGAGCTGGAGACGTTGACCGACAGCCAGTCGCTAGCATATATCCAAAAGGGAACCCGACGCCTTCGCGATCTGATTGCCCCTCTTCGCAATGAGTATGATTACATCCTAATCGACTGCCCAACTCAATGGCTTTACTTCAGCCAAAGTGGTGTTTTTGCTGCCGATGTTATTTTGATACCTACCCGCCCCGACGATCTGTCTTCCCTGAATAATGCTGCTAGAGTAATCACCAGCTTTGTTCCAGAAACTGCTAAGTCACGACAGGATGGCGGCCCCAGGACTTTGCCTATCTTTTTCAACGGCGTCCCCTCAGAAAGCGAAAGAAGCGAAAACGCTATTAAACGAGCAAATGATGAGATAGAAAAAATTGTCAGCCAAGAGAGAAGCATGAACCTACTTCCATATTTCTGGCCGCATTTTAAGAGAGGTAATGAAAACAAAAGCATTTTTGGGATACCTGACTATGCAGTGATATCCTCTGCAAGCTTTGATCGAAGGCCTGCCGTCTTTAGTCGCAAGAAAGTTTTAGAATACTACCAGAGTCTTGCCCGTGAGTACTTTATCGATGAGTGAGTTTTCAGATCTAGGTAGGTTGGTTAACTTACCCCTTGAGAGCATTACGCCCGCCGATGGGTTTTCTGCTCCCTCCTTCCTTGTTACAGCAGCCGCAAATCAGCTAAGGGCAACAGGAGGACACAACTGGGTTCCTCTGCTGGTGGTCGAGGCTGGCGACTATCAGTACAAAGCCATTGGTAACCATTTTGTCTATGCAGTTGCTCAAGAAGCAGGACTGGAAAGGCTATGGTGTATCGTTGTCGATCCTGATCCAGAGCAGGTTAAGCAGGCCCAGATTCTCGCCAAAGAAATTGTTCCGAAGGTAAATTTGACCAATACATCGAGAGAGACTATCTTGGCTGCGCTAAGATACCTAGCCGAGCAACCCAGCAGTCCCCTCAAGGGAGTCGATGTAACCATTGCAGCTGCCCGGATTGCAGAGGCGGATAGAAGTTGGTGGCAGGACTTAACCCCCATAACCAAGCTTGGGTGCAAAATTACGCGAGGCAAAAAACTGGATGCCCTATCGGAAGTATTTTTCGTAACTCCTACAGCGTTGCCCCCTACTCTGAAGAAATCATCCAAGAGATCTGCGACATCCGCTGGCGCGAAGAAAGCGACCTCAACTCGCTCGCGGAAAAAAACAGAGGGAGAGAGCTGAAAGGGATCCCTTCAAAAACATATTCTCCTCTCCACATCACCGAGGCCCGACTCCGCTTGCTGTGGGATGCCTGCCTCAAGCCTCCCTTTGAATGGCTACTGCCACCCAAACAGCCTTGGCCGCTCTCAACAACAGCCTCCATGGCAGGTATGCTCTGCTTACCTAGGACGACCGGATCCATCTGGAGCTCATGCACAGGATGATCACCAGCATCTTGGAGATCGACCTGACCCAAACCGTCCGGTATTATCTTGACCACAGGGATCCCCCCCTTATCGCCTGGATCCTAGG
>NZ_JANSIO010000294.1:0-1643 GCF_047462195.1 Synechococcus sp. R3-13
TTGGGGATCCCAGCAAAGTGGGTATCTTCAACAATG
This sequence comes from Synechococcus sp. R3-13, assembly GCF_047462195.1. NCBI lineage: Bacteria > Bacillati > Cyanobacteriota > Cyanophyceae > Synechococcales > Synechococcaceae > Synechococcus > Synechococcus sp. R3-13. Next base: position 37 of record NZ_JANSIO010000294.1, read on the forward strand.
CCGCCCAAGTTTGGAACCACACCTTTTTCTGGGAATCCATGAAGCCGGGCGGGGGAGGTGCGCCTACCGGGCCTATTGCCGACAAGATCAACGCCGATTTCGGCAGCTACGACAAGTTTGTCGAGGCTTTCAAGACGGCAGCCGCCACCCAATTTGGCAGCGGTTGGGCCTGGCTGGTGCTGGACAACGGCACCCTGAAGGTTACCAAAACCCCCAATGCCGAAAATCCGCTGGTTCACGGCCAAACGCCCCTGCTCACTTTGGATGTGTGGGAGCACGCCTACTACCTGGATTACCAAAACCGGCGGCCTGACTTCATCAATGCCTACCTGGAGCACTTGGTGAACTGGGATGCCGCCAATGCCCGGCTGGCTGCCGCCTGACTCCACCTGTTCTGGGATCCCTTGACGGGGGATCCCATCGAAGACTAGCCCTATGTCTCTGTTTGCGAAGGGATCCTTGGGGATCCCTTTTTTGCGCCTAGTCTTTCCCCAAGCGTTCTCGCTCCTCGCGCAATCGCTCCAGAAAGCCAGGGGTGGGAGGTTGGGTTGGAGGGGCTGCAAGGGGAGCAGAAGTTGGAGCAACCCGGTTCACTTGGGGAAACAAAGGTTGGTTGATGGGCGGCGGCGGGAGAGGTTTGGCTGGGACAGGGGCTGGAGAAGGTGGAGCAGCGGGCGTGGGCACTGCAACCGGTCGGGGTGGAGGCACAGCAGGGGCTGGAGTGGGAGGGGACACCTGCCGAGTTGGAGCAGGGGGCTGAGGGGTAGAGGACACTGCCTCTGGAGTTGCCGCTGGCCTGGGTGTGGGCTCGCTTGCAGACTCACCGATTCCCGGATCGGGGGCGGGATCATCCTCAAACACCAGTTCACCCTCCGGATCCCGCGGCAGCCAGTCCAGCAGAGGTTCAGGAGTGGCTGAGGGATCCCGCTCGGAGCCGCCGACGCGATGGGTATCAGGTCGTTCAGGGACAGCAGGCAGTTTTTCCCTGCCTGGGCCCGGATCCAACAGCAGACGCAGGCCCCAGAAGGTGCTCCCCGCAATGACAACAAAAAGGGCTATCCCAGCCCAGAGGGGAAACAGCTTGGCCTCGGGCTCTGCCTGGGTACTGAGCAGGTGTGTGCCCGACTGCCCTGCATCCACCGCCGCCAGGGTGCGCTCGGAGAAGATGGGTGCGGTTGGGGGGGGCGCGAGGGAAGAGCTGGCAGCGCTCTGGGAGTGCAGGGATCCCTCCAATTGGGCGCTGAGAACCTTCATATCTTGGGGCCGCTGGTCGGGATCTTTGGCCAGACAGGAGAGCACCACCTGTTCCAGCTCCAGCGGAATCTCATAGGGCAAATTCGAGCGATCGAAGGGCTGAGGCTGTTGGTAATTGTGGGCCTCGTACCAGCCGGGGAAAGAATCGCTCTTCGGCTGGAGGGGGTGTTGCCCGGTCAACATGCGGTAGAGCACTACGCCAAGCGAGTAGATATCCGAGCGGGCATCCAAGGCTTCCCCGCGCACCTGTTCGGGAGAGGCGTAGCGCACCGTACCCAAAAAGCCGGTGGTCTGGGTGCCGAGGGCAAGGGAAACGTCGCTGAGGAGCATGACTCTAGTCAATAATAAGCTCA
>NZ_JANSIO010000295.1:0-5281 GCF_047462195.1 Synechococcus sp. R3-13
TGAGCTTATTATTGACTAGAGTCATGCTCCAGTTGCGGTGGATGTGCTCGGCCATAGCAGGGATCCCGGCTCGCGAGGGGGTAATTGTCAACTCAGAGGGTGCTCAACACCTCTCGCGCGGCGGCTAGGGTTTTCTCCACATCGGCCTCTGTGTGGGCCAGGGAGGTGAAGCCGGCCTCAAATTGCGAGGGCGCCAGATAGACTCCCCGCTCCAACATGCCGCGATGGAAGCGGGCAAATTTCTGCAGATCGGAAGTCTTGGCCTCTTCGTAGTTGCGCACCGGGCCGGCAGTAAAAAAGAAGCCAAACATGCCGGGCAGATAGCCCCCGCACATCTCATGCCCCGTTTCCCGCGCGATCTGCAATAGCCCTGTTGCCAACTTCTCGGTAATCCGCTCCAGGTACTCGTAGGTGCCCGGACGACGCAAAATATCCAGTGTCTGGATCCCTGCTGTCATGGCCAGGGGGTTGCCGGAAAGGGTGCCCGCCTGATACATCGGCCCCGCTGGAGCCACCATCTCCATAATTTCTCGCCGACCGCCATAGGCCCCCACCGGCAGGCCGCCACCGATGACTTTACCCAAAGTGGTTAAATCGGGGATGACCCCAAACTTGGCCTGTACACCGCCATAGCTGATGCGAAAGCCGGTCATCACCTCGTCAAATACCAGCAGGGCCCCGTACTTTTGGGTGAGATCCCGCAACCCTTCCAAGAAGCCCGGCTGGGGGGGAATAAAGCCGGCATTGCCCACCACCGGCTCTAGGATGACTCCGGCAATGGAGTCAGGGTGCTGTTCAAACAGGGCCTTGACTGCCTCCAGGTCGTTGTAGGGAGCCGTCAGCGTAGCGCTGGTAGCTGCCTTGGGCACCCCCGGCGAGTCTGGCAAGCCCAGCGTGGCCACCCCCGAACCGGCCTTCACCAAGAACATGTCCGCATGGCCGTGGTAGCAGCCCTCGAACTTGATCACCTTTTCCCGACCGGTATAGGCCCGCATCAAGCGCAGCACCGCCATGCAAGCTTCGGTGCCGGAATTGACAAAGCGCACCATCTCCACACTGGGCACCGCCTCAATGACCCGCTCCGCCAGCTCATTTTCCAGAACGCAAGGGGCGCCGAAGCTGGTGCCTTTCTCCAAAGCTCGGCGCAGAGCCTCAATGACCTCGGGGTGAGCGTGGCCAACAATCGCCGGCCCCCAACTGCCGATGTAGTCGATGTATTGGTTGCCGTCCACATCCCAGGCGTAGGCCCCTGAGACACGGTCGAACACGACGGGATCCCCGCCCACCGACTTGAAGGCCCGTACCGGAGAACTAACCCCCCCCGGCATGAGACTTTGTGCCCGGGCAAAAATCTGTTTGGAGCGGGCGGTGTTAAACGAAGTGGAGTGGAGAGTGCTGGTCATAGAGCAGGAGCTTTCAACGCATTACCAAGGCTAGCAAGCAAGGGAGCTTTCTGGTGAGCCCTTTTACCGACCATGAAACTACAAACCCATTCCCGCCAGCGTGTCGATCACCTGCTCCAGGATCAGGGTAAGGTTGGGATGGGAGGTCTCGAACAGGCCCAGCGCCTCTCCGATGCGATCTCTATGCCCTTGGCTCTGTTTGCTCTCGGTCGGGGATCCCAGCTCGGCCAGCACCGCTTCCACTTCCTGGCGAATGGTGGCAATGTGCTGCCGCTGCTTTTCGTCCAGGCCAGGGGTTTTTTGCAGCTCAACATCCAGATCGCGCAGCAGTTGTCGCAGTTTCGATTCGGCCATTCTGTAAAGAGACCTTAACGACTTGAGAACCGATTGAGTTTTGACCACCCTGCCTCAATCATACGGTCTGATGGGTTGAAGCAGGGATCCCTCTATCTAGGGTCTAAGAGCGGGTAAGCGGCGAAGGTTAACTTTTGCAGCCGGGGATCCCAGCATTGGAGCAACTCCCATAGGATGGGCAGTAGCCTTGCTGTCTATCCCCATGTCTGAGCTGGCATTGGCCCTAGTAGGGGCGGCGGTTGCTGCTGCCCTTTTCGTTGGGATTTTCGTCTGGGAACAAAGACGCAGCCAAGAATTGCTGCAGCGGTGGGCGGCAAAGCAGGGCTACTCCATTTTGAGCCAGGAGGCGCGGTATTGGCGGCTGGGGCCTTTTTCCGGGAGCACTTCCAAGTATCAACGGGTATTCCGTGTGCGGATACGGGATCCGTGGGGGCAAGAACGCACCGGCTGGGTGAGGTTAGGGAACTGGTGGCTGGGGCTTTTGTCGGATCAGGCTGAGGAGCGGTGGGAGTAGGCTGGGATTGAACCACAGAAGGGGAAAGCAATGAACGGGATCAGGGGTTGGAAAGGGCTGAAGGGGGTAGCGTGGCTGGGCCTGGTACTGGCGGTGGCACTGTTGGGTTGGAACATAATCGCCGGAGGTGGAGCGATGGCCAGTCCTGGTGAGGGATCCCGAATGTTGACGGTTACAGGACAGGGATCGGTCTCTGTAGAGAACTCCATTGCCCTCATTCGCTTGGGGGTGGTGATCCAGGGGGAGACGGCGCAATCGGTACAACAACAGGTGGCAGAACGCTCAGAGCGGCTGGTCAATCGCCTCAAGGAGCTGCAAGTAGGCGCTCTACAAACCACCGGCATTTCCCTCTACCCGCAATACGACTACCGGGATGGCCAACCTCGCCTAACGGGTGTACAGGGGCAAAACAGTCTGCAATTCGAGGTGCCTGTGGCCAGAGCCGGGCAAGTGCTGGACGAAGCTGTGGCCGCCGGAGCCACCCAGGTGGAATCGGTCAGTTTCCGGGCCGATGAAGCCACCCTGTTGGAGGCGCGCAGCCGCGCCCTAACCCAAGCCGTGAAAGATGCCCAACGTCAAGCCCAGGATGTGCTGGGGGCCTTGAACCTGAGCATCCGTTCCGTCGAGCGCATCCAGATTCAGAGCGATGGCTACATGATCCCGCCGCCGATCCCCTTTGCCCGCGCCGACTATGCCCGTCTAGAAACAGCATCCACACCGGTGGAGGGGGGACAGCAAACCGTGCGCGCCCAAGTCACCCTCGAGATCCGTTACTGAGCCTCTGCTTTGCTGCCTCGAATAATTCACAAATGTTCACCACATAGATTTCAGCTCTCCCGCCAAAAGATTCCTACTCAGGGCAAGCCTTGGGCAGCAACAGACAGCGGCTCTGGACGAGCGAAGTCTCAGTGATTCAAGAGTGATTCAATCCATCTAACCAACTCGGCAAAGTGGAAGCGGCTGCTGTTTGCTACCGCATTAGAATAGCGATGGAAAGTTGCGGGTAGTTTGCTTTCCCGCGCCACCCTGCCTCGGTTTATCTATGGATCCCAGCCCGGAGAGCGTTGGTGCAACTCCTCTGCCCGAGAAGGGGAAATCCGGCTCTGGCAGAAGCCAAGACAGCAGTCTGCAAGCCCGTGTACTGATCGTGGATGATAGCTACATGGTGGCAGAAATGCTGTCCAACTTTTTGGGCAAGCAGGGCTGCAGTATTTCTTATGCCTTGGATGGCCTCTCCGCGCTGGAGCAAATTCGCCGCCAACCCCCAGACCTCATCATTGCCGACTGGGTCATGCCCTCTCTGAACGGCCTAGACCTGTGCCGCCAACTGCGGCAATTGCCGGAATATGCCTGGGTGTACTACATCATCATGACTGCCCGCGAGGGCAGTGACAACATGGAGCGGGCTTTGGAGGCAGGTGCCGATGAGTTTCTCTCCAAACCCTTTCAGGCTGCAGAGCTGCTGACGCGGGTGCGGGCAGGGCTGCGCATTGTAGAAAGTCGCCGCCAGCAATATCTGCTCAAAACTGGGCAAAAATCTCCTCCCTCTCCCCCCAAGTCGATTGGTTTGGAGGTGGGTAACCGTCAGGATTTGGTGGCTCGTTTGCCGCTGCGGGTGGCCCAGGCCCGTGCCCAATCGGAACCCCTCAGCTTGTTTGTGCTGCGCTTGGCCAACCTCGGTTCTCTGGCACAAGGGCTGGATGCTGACGGTCAGGGTGCTCTTCTCAAGCTGTTTAGAGAGCGCCTGGCCAATAACCTGCGCGATGGAGACGACCTGTTTTGCTACGACGAGGGGCAGTTTATCATTCTGCTGCCGGGGAGCACCTTGGCTGCTGCGCAAATTGCTGCCGAACGCTGCTGCCAGCGAATGATTCAGGATCCCTTTGTGGTGAATGGGCGGGCGCTGCCGGTGCAGCTCCAGTTTGGAGCGGCCAGCCTCATGGACAGCGATGATCCCAAGGGGGTGGCTCTGTTGCGTCGGGCTGCCCAGGCTATGCGAGATAGCAGGAATGTGCACAGCTCGGTGGTGACTGCTCCCCATCCCATCCCAGTTTCCGACCGCGTCAGCGGAACGGAGTCCTCAGAGCTGCTGAAACGCCTGCAGCGTCTGGAAAAAGAAAACGCCGAACTGCGCCGAGAGCTGGAGACTCGCCTCAGGCAGATTGAGGATCTCCGCCAACACCATCAAGAGCTCAGCCAAAAAATGCAGGCTTCTGCACCGGAACTGTCCACAGCGGGATCCCTGGCCCATAGACCCTTCCGCTTGCGGCGGCGAAAACTCCGGCAGCTTTGTCTGAAGCGTCAACTGAGCCGTAGAAGACTGCGCCTGGCCTTGGGGCGGCTGAGCAGGTAGCGATGGGCTGAGCGAACGGGAGAGACGGAAGGGAGGTGCAAAAGGCTATGATGGGCATTTTTCAGGGTCAAGTGGCCGGATCTGGGATCTGGAGACCGGCAGGAAGATGGTTCCTAAACAACATTGAGCTAGTCTTGACAGCGGTGGGAATAGGGGTGATTCTGCTAAGTGGTTTTGTGGCCAGCCGCAGCGCTTTTTCGCTAGAAACGGCAACGGCGGTCAGCGCCACTTTGGTAGGGGTCGTCCACGGGATCCTCTTTTGGCTGTTGCGACGGCGACAAAGATGGGTAAGGCAGGAGGCAATCCGACAGATTCGGGAAATGCTGGAAGATTTGGGCAAAAACCGCCTGCAAACCATCAAGATGAGCTTGTACATGGTGCAGGCGCGTCAACCGGAACAGGAAGAGCGAACCCGACAAAGCTTTGACCGCGTTTATCAGATCCTGGCGGAGATGAGCACCTTGATCGACCACATTTCGGAAGAATCTCTGGCCGGCTGGCGCCATCGCTACCGGCAAACTCTACAGCGGGTTGAGTCGGAGTCTCAGTAGTTTTTAATCTTGAGTGACTGAAGTAAGAAGTACTTAAGAAGTATAGTTGCTTCAGGTTAGGGTGAGACACCTGAGCTACTGATCGCGCCAGCGGGACGGAGTCCTT
>NZ_JANSIO010000296.1:0-4128 GCF_047462195.1 Synechococcus sp. R3-13
CAATGGCAATGTTGATGGGCTTGAAGGTGGATCCCGGCTCATACAAATCCGTTACGGCCCAGTTGCGAAAAAGACCGGGGTCATACTCGAAGTAGCGGTTGGGATCGTAGGTGGGCTCGCTCACCAGCGCCAGGATTTCCCCTGTCTGTGGCTGGAGGACAATCACCGTGCCCCGCAGGGCTCGAAACCGCTCCAGTTGCACTTTCAGGGCAGCGCGGGCAGCTCTTTGCAGGCGCATATCTAGGGTAAGTTGCAGCACCGTCTCGCGGGATTGCAGCAGCCCTTCCGGCACCTCGGCAGCCAACAGTCGTCCGTAGCCATCGCGAGGAATGGTAACAGGCTGAACAGTACGCTCCAGCAGCTCTTGCCGGGAATATTCCACTCCCGCTTGGCCCTGATGATCCAGATCTACATAGCCCACCACCTCGGCGGCCATCTCTTTTTGGGGGTAAATGCGTTGCCGCTCGCTCACCAGCTCCAGGCCATCCAGATGCAGAGCCTGAATTTGATCCGCCACCTCCTGGGATACCCAGCGCTCCACCCGCACCGCATGATTAACCGACAGCCGCTGCGTCAGTTGCTCCACCGGACGCCGCAACAGGGGAGCAAGGGCAGTGGCCATTTCCTCCGGGGTGCGTTTGCCGAAGAGACGGGGATGGGCCCAGAGGGTGTAGACAGGGCGATCTACGGCCAGCAATTCTGCCTGCTGCTTGGCAATAGAATGACGATCCACAATTGAGCGACGAGGAATGAAAGGTCTTAGCTGGGCTCGCTGCTGGGCTTCGGCTCGCTGCTGCAATAGGGGTGCCTGTTGATGTTGCAAATAAACCAGACGTGCTCCTGTTACAAATAGGGCGATGATCAAAGCCAGTCCGGTCATGCCGGCGCGAAAGTCAAGCTGGCGGGCCGTCGGGATCCGCTCCCCCAAGAGCCATCCCAGCGCTGTTCCCCACTGCCTAGAGCTTCGCGGTGAAGGGATCCAAGAACCTCTGCGTCGGCGCCGTTGAGCAAGTTGCCGGCCATTTTGCCTTGTCTCCAGAGATTTCGGCACAGGCCGCCCTACCCTAGCCCTAGGTCTGCCTTCCATTGCAATCCTCACATGAGCACCACCGCTAGTTTGGCGCTCATCCCTCTGTTATGCCACCCCACAGCTTTTGGAAGAGACCTTGGGATCCCGAAAAGCAGCCAGGACATTTTAGAGGTATTGGAGATAACATAATACCTCAGAACATGAATTAGGTGCGGGCAAATCCTCAGACTTTTCGCACTTGGATCCGCAGTTTTAAATCACATTCAAAAGAAACTGGGAGGATATGAAAAACCCAACTCACTTGCGTACATTCAACAGCTCAAACCTTTAACTTGCTTGATTTAAAACCTCTTCCCGGCGCCTCGTGCAGTCAGCCACTCAATTTCCGCTCCTGGTTGGAGAGAGGGGAAGTTGAATACAGCACAGCGAAAACCGGAGGACTTACTGCTTTTCATAATTTTTTAAACGCTTCGTATTCTCGGAAACAGACGACCGGCAGACTAGCAAGCCATAATCTAAACAAATCCAGCTTTCCCGGAGTTGAGTCTATGAAATGCGTGGAGGAGAGCCCCAACAAGCGCGTGTACCAAGAGTCTTCTGTAGGTTTCCTTGGGTCTCTTGCTACTTTTGTTTTTATCTGTTTCTTTGCGTTCATCCTTTTTATGGCTTTATCTTCGATCTGGTCTTCCCAGGGTGAGCGCCGTTTCACTTGTTTTCGAGTTGACCAGTCTACGGTTAATTGTGAAGTGTCTTTCCAGCCGTTTCTACCTTTGCCGAGCCAAACTACACTTCACATAGATGTAAGAGGAGCTGCAGTCAAAACTGAAATTGTGGAGGATGACGACGGAGAAAGGACTGAGCGCTACTATGTCACGCTGGAAAAGCCTACAGGGGAAACCCCAGCCTGGTTGGCCTTTGGTGAAAGTGAAGCTCAGGAATTGGCAAGGCGCGTTGATTCTTTTGTGAACAGTACAGAGAGTCGGCTCTTGATAGATATCGATAGATTTCACTTACTGGAGTTAGTGTTTGCGATCTTGTATTCTCTCCTTCCAGGGCTATTTCTGGCTCTACTTCTTTGGGTAGGAGCTCTCATGCTGAAGGTGTCTTTTTGGTGTCGCCGTCTAACGTTTGACCGCTCTAGGTACCAAATCCAAGAGGAGCACCTTACTCCTTTTGGGTCGCTAGGGCGGAAAACTTATTCCTTTGGAGATGTACAGCAGATTTTGGTTCAGGCCAAAAGGAATTTTGTTGAATTCTTTTCGGTAGAAGTGAAATTGCAATCGCGGAAACCTTTGCTGTCAGTCTGCTACACTGATAAGGAACCAGAGGCGCGGGCAGAGGCCGAGAAGCTGGGTCAATTTTTGGGGTGTCCGGTCATTTTGCCGGAGGCAAAATCATAATACTAGAGGGACGTAGCCCCGAGAGGTATTCAAGGTAAGTTAGATCTGTCCATCTGCCCATAGGGATCCCCTCCATTGCCTAGAGCGGTTTGGCTAATCCTGGGGTTGGGCTTGTTCATGCGGGGCCTGGTGGCTGCCCTTTTGCCGCCGGGCTTTGACGAAGCCTACTACTACCTCTACACCCGCCATCTGGATTGGAGCTATTTTGACCATCCGCCGCTGGTGGCCTGGACAACGGGCTTGGGGCCTGCCTTGACCGGCCAGGTGTCGGCTTTTTCTATTCGACTGGGATCCCTGCTGCTGTATTGTGGCTCTTCCCTATTCCTCTACTACACCGGAGCGCGCCTTTTCTCTGTTCGGGCGGGACTGATCAGCTTGGCGGCTATCAGCATCGCGCCGATCCTTTGGATTGGGTTTGGGGTGCTGACCCTGCCGGATAGTCCGCTGATCTTTTTTACGGCAGCAACCCTATGGGTGGCCAGCCAGGAGTTTTTCCCGGTGCCTTTGGGGCAGGGGAAATTGGGAGTCTATGGGGCGGCTCGCTATCGGCCAGGGCCTAGGCTAGCGCTCATAGGTCTCTTGGTGGGGCTGGCCTGCTTGGGGAAATACCACGGCTTGGCTTTGGGGTTCGGCCTGGTACTCTTTTGTCTGCTCAGCCCAGTTCATCGCTGTGCCTTGAGGTCGGGCTGGACGGTGCTGGCGGTGCTGGGTTTTGTGCTGGCCTTCAGCCCGGTGCTGATCTGGAACGCCCAGCAGGATTGGGTCTCCTTTCGCTTTCAGGCGGGGCGGGCGGTGCCGGAGGCAGGGTATCAACTGCAAGCGCTGGGGCTGACGATCCTTTCTGAAATCTTTTACCTGTTCCCCAGCTTGGGGATCCCTTTGGGGTGGGCGAGTTTGGCAGGGACGGGTCGGGTGGCCCTGCAGATTCTCCGCGGGATGCGGCTGACGGATGAAGAGCTCAAGCACCTTTTGATCCTGGCCTGTGGATTACCGCTGGTGTTGGCCTTTACCTTGATGGGAGGCTACCGGCCCATCTTGCCCACCTGGCCCATGCCGGGGTTTTGGGTGCTGACGCTGCTGCTGGGATCCTTCTGGGAACGGTGGCCGGGAGCGAAGCGAACCTTAGTGGGGACGGCGGTGATGGTCAGCTTGGTGGTGGGGGTGGGGCTGGCCCATGTGCGCTATGGCCTGCTGCAGGCTCCTGGCGGGCTGGGCCTATGGCCCGTGGAGAGGGATCCCTCTACTCAGCTCATTGAAATTGAGCAGTTGCGGCAGCGCTTTCGGACGGATCCCCACCTGGCTCAAGCCCTTGAGGAGGCAGAGTTCGTTTTTACCAATGCCTATTTTTTGGGCGGTCAGATCGCCATGGCCCTGGCTCCGCTGACGGACAAGCCTCTGACCTGCCTGGATGCAGATTTGCGGGGCTTTGCCTTTTGGTCGCAGCCGCAGGATTGGCTGGGGCAGGATGGGCTGCTCATCACTTCCAAGCTGTTCCAGCCGAGGGCAGGGATCCCAGCCACCTATGGCGACTACTTTGCCCAAATCGAGCCTGTGGCCGAGGTTCCCCTGGTGCGGGCAGGGGCGGTGGCGCAAACCTTTCAGGTGTACCTGGCTCGACAGATGCGCAAGCCCTATCCCCGCCCTTATTCCCGTCTGCAATAACAGCAGAGCATGCCTCTAACCCCCAAAACCCTGAAC
>NZ_JANSIO010000297.1:0-6371 GCF_047462195.1 Synechococcus sp. R3-13
CCGATCCAGGTATCCCACCGAACGAGCCACCAGAGATCCCGGCTCCAGGTCTGCAAAGCGGCTGCTGTCCGGGCTGGGCAGGGGTGAGGAAGGGGTGGGAGCAGGGGGAGCGGAGATAGAGGGCGGGATGGATCCCGGCAAAGGTTGAGGCGAGGGAGATGCCGGCAGCTCAGGTTGGGCTGTGGGCAGACCTACTGGGCGTACAGCGCGCTCCAGCCGTTCTCCCCACTCGGTTCCCTGACAGGCCGACAACAGCCAGAGCAGCGGAATAAGGCTGCCGAGCTTGAGCCAGGGGCCAGGCCGCATAGGTTTAGACTGGTGATGCACCGCTCTACCTTTCTCTATTGGTCTCTATTGGGCCCATTTGCGGCTGAACTCCTCCAGCACGTCCAGCAGGTTAAGCAGGCTTTGCATCGGCAGGAGATCGGCCAGGGGCAATTCTTTGCGCCCACCCCCCACTTTCACCGGGATCCCTTGCAAGATCTCTGTGACGGCGTCCTCATCCACCTTGCCTGCCATCACCTGGGGTGCCAGTCGCTCCGCCAAAAGGGTATGCAGGTGGGCATCGCGCAGGTAAAGATGCCAGCGGGCCACATCGATGTAAACTTCTTTACCAATGGCAGCAGCTAATTGCTCAATGTCTGGGTTGCTGGGCACTTTGGCCATCGCTCAGCTCCGTTGGGGGTTGCGTCTGCCCTTGCTCAATCATAGCCTGAACCCAAGGGATCCTCAGGGAGAGCTGGCAGCCGAGCGGTCGGGTAGAGGTAGGGCGAAGTTCTCTTGCAACTGCCGCAGCATCAACAGGTGCTCTAGGGCCAAGCGATCCCGTTCTGTCCGCAACTGGCTCAGTTGGGCCTGAATTTGGCGGATATCGGCCTCGTCGGAGTCCCAGCTTTGCAAAAGGCGGTAGAGGCGCTCTTGTTGGTTGGCAATTTGCCGGTTTAGGCGGGCTAGACGGCGGCTGAACTCCACATCCATTTCCTCTGCCAGCTCGGGATCCGGCAGCAGGGCCAAGCGATCCCAATGGATGCCCAGGTCGGCCAAGCTTGGCGGGGGCGGATCCAACTCCTTGAGAAGGGGGAAGTCCGGAAAGGGCGATAGCTCCGTCTTGGGAGGGGCCCATTGGTTTTGATCGGGGGCAGGGGTGAGACGGGATCCGGGTGAAGGCAGGTTTGTGGGCTGGGGGGCAGGCTCCTGTCCACTGGGAGAGGAGTGCAACTCCTTCGGACTCTGTCCCGCCGGCGCGGACGGCGTTGCCAGATGGCTACTGCTGGGATCTGCCTGGGCCGACAGGGATCCCAGACTGCATAGCCAAAGGCAGACTCCTAGCCCACAAGCCCAGCGAACTGCTTTTTCCACCCTGCGCTCCTCAGTCTTTCTCAAGCCTGCTCAGGTCATTCCCAGCCCACCTCGGCCCTGGTCGCGTTGGCGGGGCGAGATCCACGGTTGGGGATTGTCTCAAACAAAATCGAGTAGGCATCTTGCTTTTGCCCCGCCTCGAAAAGATAGCGTTGGGCAACACGAGCAGAGGCAGGCACGATGGCCACGCGCACCGGCGGATCTTCCAGCGATACCAAAGGCTGGGGATGAGACCAACGCCATCCCACCCAGCCCGCCCCTGCCAAGGCCACTACAGCCGCTGCCACCCGTCCCCAAGGGGTGCCCTTGCGTCGCCGCCAGCCCAGGTCGAGCATTGGCCGCCGATCCAGCTCAGCGAACACACGGCTGATCAACAGCTCCGTCTGGATGGGATCCAAGGTGGGGGCCTTGAGGTTGGCCAAACCGGCCTGTAAAGCTGCCAGTTGGCTGTACAGTTGCCGCGCTTGGGGATCGCTGGCCAGCCAATCTTCCACCTGCCGCGCCTCTTGAGACGACAATTCCCCATCCAAGTAGGCGCTCAACTGTTCAAAGCGCTCATCCACCACCGGCAGCTCTTGCTGGGGATCCCTGGGGTCGGGGTTGGGGTTGCCGCGAACCATGGTCATTCACCATTAAGGTAGGGTTTTAGGGTGGATTGTAGGCGGGCGCGGGCGCGGGCAATGCGAGACTTAACAGTGCCCAAAGACACCCCTGTGATCTCGGCAATTTCCTCATAAGCCATTCCCTGAATTTCCCGCAGCAGGATTGTCTGGCGAAAGGCCTGCGGCAGGTCGCGGACGGCTTGGTGCAATCGCTCGTAGAACTCGCAGGTGGCGAGGTGCTCATGGGGACTGGGGCTCTCGCTGGGCAGCTCCCATTCCATCTCGCTATCCCGCATCTGAATCGGCGCATCCAGAGAAAGGGGCTGCTGCTGTCGTTTGCGCTTGCGCAGCTCGTCGTAAAACAGGTTGGTGGCGATCCGCCCCAGCCAGCTGCGAAATTTTGCCGGCTCCTGTAGGCGTTTCAGGTGGCGGTAGGCCCGGATCCAAACTTCCTGGGCCAAGTCATGCCGGTCCTGCCAGTCCGGGGCAAGATGATAGAGCACCTTGTCCACATGGGCCTGATGGCGACGCATCAGCTCGGCAAAAGCCTCCCGATGGGGCTGGGATCCCTGCTGACAGAGCAGCACCAGATCCGCATCAGCGAGCTTTTCGGGCCGCACAGGCACGTTCTTCACCAAGACGGACCAGCGCTGGCCACTGATGTCGCTGAGGGCAGCATCCATAGGCATCCATAGGTTGTAACAACAGCAACAGCGGAGGGATCCCCTCCCAGACAGAACCTCTGTTGCCCAGACGAAATGGCAGAGTTTGGGTTCCCCCCACCCTCAACCGCAGGGTAGCTCTAGAGGCTCTGAGGGCCATACCGGCAAGACTCCACAGCAAGACCACCTCCTCACTAGATCTTGGCGCACATGGCGGGGTGGTGGATTGCAGGATAGCTCTTGAGTTGGTAACTGGGCTACAGTGGGCTTGCGGTATGGTGAAACGTCCGACCCGCCATGGCTTCCGATGCTCCTGTTGCCCTTCTCTCCGAGCTCAAGGCGGTGCCAATGTTGGCCGAACTTTCGGCAACGTCCTTGCAATGGCTGGGATCCCAGGTCAAGCTGCGGGATATCCCGGCGGGACAGGCGCTCTTTATGCAAGAGGCCTGGGGCAGCGTGGTTTACCTGATCCTAGCCGGTTGGGCTAAGGTGCGGCGGGCTTTGCGGGCGCAAGACAGCACCAAAACCCTTGCCTTGCTGGGGCCGGGCGCTTGGGTGGGGGAAATGGCGGTACTGGACGAAGCTCCCCGCTCGCGAGATGTGCTGGCCCTAACCCCGCTGCGGGTGGCCGGGATCCCGGCGGCAACCTTCAAAGCGCTGATGTTGCGGGAGCCGCAACTGTGTTACCAGCTGGCCTGCAGCCTCTCCCGTCGCCTGCGCCTGGCCAACTTGCAGGCGGATCTTGACCAGCAGAGCCCCCCGCTGCGAGTGGTGCATACGCTGGTGCAACTGGCGGAAGCTTTTGGCGAGAAGACCCCCCAGGGGATGCGCATTGTCTACCCTCCCCCCCAGGATTTGGCCGATATCAGCCAAGTTAGCCGGGAGACAGCCCTGGCGGTACTGAGCCGTCTGCAGCAGCAGGGGGTTATTCAGCCGCTGCCGGAGCAACAGTCTTTGCTGCTGATCCGGTACGCCAAACTGCTGGAGGCCACCCGTCTGCTTTAGATATTGAAGATATTGACCCATGTCTCCCCAACCGATTTCTCCCCATCCAGGACAAGAATCTGTCTGGGACTATCCGCGCCCACCTCGTCTGGAGCCCACCACAGAACTGGTGGAAGTTCTCTTCAATGGCGAGCTCATTGCCCAAAGCCGCCGTTGCTACCGCGTCCTGGAAACCAGCCACCCGCCCACCTACTACATTCCCCCCACCGACGTTCGACTGCAGTATCTCCGCCCCAGCTCTCGCACCTCTTTCTGTGAGTTCAAAGGGGCTGCCTGCTACTGGACAGTTCAGGTCGGATCCCAAACAGCCGTAGATGCCGCCTGGAGCTATCCGGATCCCAGCCCGGCGTTTTTGCCCATCCGCGACTACCTTGCCTTTTATCCAGGCCGTGTGCAGGAGTGCCGGGTAGGTGGAGAACGAGTCCGGCCTCAACCCGGAGATTTCTACGGCGGTTGGATCACCTCAAAGGTCGTAGGCCCTTTCAAAGGAGAGCCGGGTAGCTGGAACTGGTAGGGGCGGAGCAGCGATTCCCGAGGGGGGATCCCTTTTACCCACGAAAAGGACTACAGTTAAGTCGATGCGGGTCAGTTGTCCAAGGACTCCGTCCCGCTGGCACGAATCGGAGAGCGCGGACAAAAACCATGACGGTGCGGGTGCCCCTCGACTACTATCGGGTTTTGATGCTGTCGGCACGAGCAGATGAGCATCAGATTGAACAGGCATACCGGGAGCGAATCGATCTCAAGCCGGGCGAGCGCTCCTGGCTGTCGGGGTTCTCGCCACAGGCTGTGGAAGCTCGCGCCCAGATGATCCAAGAGGCGGCTTCTGTGCTGCTGAACCCTGAGGCACGACGAAACTACGACGAACACCTCATGCCAACGGCTCCCACCTTGACGGTGGAGGAGGCGCACCTACCGGGAGTGCTGTGCTTGTATTGCGAAGCCGGAGAGTACCAGGCTGCGTTGGACTTGGCTCAACACCTGTTGGAGCAGGGCCACCCTGCTCGTTCCGATGCCATTTTGGCGCGGGCCATCGCTCGTCTGGAACTGGGTCGAGAAGCCTGGCAACAGGGATCCTACGAAGAGGCGGCGCGTTCCCTACAGGCGGGCTTGGCGGAGCTGGAGGAGTATCAGGCCTTTCCGCAGATGCAAGCGGAGATCCGTATCGATTTGGGCAAGCTGCGTCCCTATCGCATTTTGCAACTCCTCAGCCAAAGTGCTCCCGCCCAAGCTGGAAGACACACCGCTGATGGGAACGGGGAGCGACAGCAGGGACTGGCTCTCCTCAAAGCCATGCTGGACGAACGGGGCGGCATCGAGGGGATGGGGCAAGATGGCTCTGGCCTCAGCACCGAAGATTTCCTGCGCTTTATCCAACGGGTACGTCGCCACCTCACCCTCAAAGAACAGCAGGAGTTGTTCGAGCGGGAGGCTGAGCGTCCCTCGATGGTGGCCGCCTACTTGGCCGTGCAGGTGTTGCTGGCGGCAGGTTATCTGGAAAACCGCCCGGCTCTGGTGCGGCGTGCTCGCGGCTACCTGGCTCGTCTGGCGCAGCGGCAGGATGTGCATCTGGAGCAGGCCATCTGTAGTCTGTTGCTGGGGCAGACCGAAGACGCGCTCGCCCATCTGCGCTCCACCCAAGAAGTAGAGGCCTTGCAGTTTATCGAAGAACACTCCGCCGGTTCTCCCGACCATCTGCCGGGTCTGTGCCGCTTCACAGAAAAATGGTTTCAGGAGGAGGTGTTCCCGGAGTTCCGCGGTCTGGAAGCCGCCCAAGTGACGTTGCAAGCCTACTTCGACAACCCCCAAGTACAAGCTTACCTGGACGAAATGCCCAGCCGCGAAGACCCGCCGGCAGGGATGCTCTCTCCCAGTGCTCCGCACCGCTGTCGCGAACAAGCCCCCCATCCCCCACCTCATTTGCCTGCCGTGGTGGGTCCTGAGCCAACCCAGGAATTGTATCGCCCACCCGCCCCTTGGCAACAGGGGGTGCCAGAACCCCCGCGCCTCTCGGATTTGCCCTCTTACCGCAGCACCCCCAAAGCAGGCGTCTCTTCTCTTGCCGATGAGAGTTCTAGTGCTCCGCACCGCTGTCGCGAACGCGCCCAAGACCGTTCCCCTCAGCGGGAGGGAGCTGGCGTGAGCGGAATGCAGGAAGTGGAACGTTACCGCCGCAGCCGCTTGGGATCCCGTAAGCGTCCTGCCCTTCCCGCCGTGGGCTTCGCACCGCTGACGCGAGTGGCCGGGGTAGTTGGTGTGGGCATTCTCTCCCTGCTGGTCATCTGGCAAATGCTGCGGGGCCTGTTCACGCCGCCACCGGCACCGCCGCTGGAGCAGCCCCAGGTGCAAATTGAGCAGCCGCCGGTTGACATATCGCCACGCGACGCTTTCGCGAACAACAATCCCGGCCAGACAGAACCCGCTCCCCCGCCTGAGCTAACTGGCCCTCTGGCGGAGTGGCAAGGAGTACAACAGGTGCGGGTGATCTCCAACGATGGCATCAACATTCGCCAGCAACCCAGCCTGACAGGAGCCATTGTCGGGACAGCCCCACGCCAAGCCCTGCTGCGGGTGGTAGAGGTGCAGGCCGGTGAGGGACAAGTGCCCGTCTGGCTGCGCATCGAGCGAGATGGGGCTCCGGGGGGATGGGTCGCTGCCCAGTCGGGCTCTACCCGTCTGGTGGAACGGCCCTAGCTCTCCCTTGCTGCCAGCTGTTATTGCTCCGCAACGCTGCTGCGACCGC
>NZ_JANSIO010000297.1:6381-16600 GCF_047462195.1 Synechococcus sp. R3-13
TACGGGGACGGAGTTCTCGGTCCCGCCCTTTTAAGGGGTATAGTCTGCTTCCTTCTCAACTGTTGTGGATATTCTGCGCAATGCCCCGCTGGGGATTTATCTGGAAGAGCCTCGCACCTGGCTACATCGCCTGGATCCGCGAGTCAAGCTGGCCTGGCTGCTTAGCTTTCTCCTCAGCCCCATTCTGGCCGGCAATGGTTGGCGCTTGGCTGTGGTGGTGGCTCTTCTGCTGCTAACTGTGGCGGCCCGTCTGCCGCGCCGGGTTTGGTCGGGCCAACTCTCCCTGGTGCTGGCCCTGAGCCTGCTCACCTTTGGGATCACCAGCTTGGCGCCGGATGGATTGGGGGTTTTCCCGCAGCCGCAACGGCAGGATATGCAGGTGGTGGGCTATGGGCTGACCGGGATCCCCGCTGTTCCCGTTAGCGGTGCAGGGCACTTCGACTTGGCCGTAGAACAGGGATCCCCAGACCGTGCCTGGCGGGAGCAAACCCGTGCTTGGCAACCCCCTTACCGCTACCGCCTTGTTCAATTTTCCCTGTTGGGGCGAACCTTTCAGGTCTCCCGCCGTTCTCTATCGGTGGCGCTGCGGCTGGGCACCCTCATTTTTACGTTGCTCTACGCCACCCATTTGTTTTTGTTGACCACGGCCCCCGAAGAAATTGCCGAAGGGATCGGCCAATTGTTGCAGCCTCTCCGACGTTGGAGCTGGCCGATTGCCGAAGTGATTCTCACCCTCACCTTGGCGCTACGCTTTCTGCCTCTGGTGATGGAAGAGGTGCAAAACTTGACGCGGGCGGTGCGAACTCGGGATGTGCGCTGGGGATCCCTGAGTTTCCGGGGCGGGATGCAAACCCTGCTGGCTTTGGTGGAGCGCTTTTTTGAAAACTTGCTCCTGCGTGCGGAACAGACGGCCATGGCGATGCAAGCCCGTGGGCTGATCGGCCCAGACCATCCCCTGCGCTGGCACCGCCTACAACTGCGGCGGCTGGATCGCGGTTTACTGGCCCTATTGCCCCTGTTTTGGCTGCTCAGAACCTTGTCCCACTGAGGTGACCGGCAAGGATGGGCCAAAGCCTTTTCCTACCTGGGGGGAAAGTGCTCCGCACCGCTGTCGCGAACGCGATGGGGCTCGTCGCTGCCCATCGGCAGGAGCAGCCGAGAGACACAACGCCCATCGGAAGAGAGGTAAAAGGAGAGCTGGCCCCCCATCCGCTGCACCACCCGTTGACACAGGCTGAGTTCCAAACCAGGACTTACCGATAGAGGCGACTTGAGCAGAGGATCTGCGTAGATCACCTGCTCTGGCCCCAACTGAAGGGCGGCCATCAGGTGAGGGTCGAAGCTGCCCTGATCCACCACCAGCAGCTCTGCATACCCAAAGTGCTCCGCACCGCTGTCGCGAACGCTGGCTTGGCTCCACAGATCCAGCCGCCCCCCTTCCGGGCTGCGCAAACCAGCGGCTGTCAACACCTCCCAGAGCACCATCTCCAGTCGTTCGGGATCCCCCTGGACGGCAATGCTCATGTCCCCATGGGCCCGCGGCCACAGCTTGCGTTTTTGGGTCAGGCCCTCCACCCGGCGCAGGCTTTTGCGCACCAAGGTTGCCAAGGGCACCGACCGCAACTGCGGCTGCACCTGCCAAGTTTCCGACTGCAACAACGGCCCTGTGGAGACGGTCAGATCCCGCAGCCCTCTGCCGATCTCCACCACCTTTTGCCAGCGGGTGGCTTCGTCTCCGGGGATCTCCGGCACCTGACCCAGGCGGTGCAGGCTGTCCAGAAGGGCATTCTGCATATCCAGCAGGCGGCGGTGCTTGTACCAGTTCAACTCCCTGAGCACCTCCTGCCGCTCTTGCAAAGTTTGCATCCAGAGCAAGCGCCGCAGCGTCCAGCCGCAGGTCTGGGCGATCAGCATCACAGCCGCCCGCTCGTCGGGATCCCAAACCTTGCCCGCTTCTGCCCCCAAGATCAAAACTCCCAAAGCTCCCGCCTGAGATTCCGTTGGGACAGTGTTGACCAGCAGCCAGGATCCCAGGCCGGCAGCAAAGTGCTCCGCACCGCTGACGCGACTGAGCCAAGTGCGGCTGGCAGGGGGGATCTGCTCCTGGGTGAGCGGCAGAGGTTCTGCTGACTGCAGCGCGTAGGCCAGTAGGGGATCTTGCAGATCGATCTCGGTGGGGCCGGTCTCCGTCCCGGCAGCAAAAGATGGCTGGAGCTGAGCCCGGCTCTCCCCCGGCTGCCAACTAACCATGAGCGCCAGAGGGATCCCCAGCAATTGGGCCGTCTGTCGGACGGTGGTGGTGTACAGATCTGACAAGGTGGCCGAGTTTTGCAAGGTTAAACAAGTGGTGATCAGGCCCTTGAGCAACTGCTCTTGTCGTTGCCGGCGTTGTTCTGACCGAATTTGCCGCAGGATCACCCCCACCTGTTGGGCGATCCCCCGCAGCAGTTGCCGCTCTTCCCGGCTCCAGGTCCGTAGCTGGGGATGCAACACCAAGAGCAGCCCTTCCACAGGTGTGGTGGCGGTACCGCCGACCCCGGTGTGGGTCAGCATCAAGGAACGAACCCCTGCCAGTTCCTGCCGCCAAGAGAGCAGGCGCAGATCTTGGTCGTAGTTTTCTGCCACGACCACCTCGCTGCGCATGAGATCCTGCCAGTCCTGGTCGCTCAGAGGGCTGAGCTGCTGTGGCAAAGTCTGCTTGCCTTCCCTGCGGTACTCGTAGAAGAGGCGGGGGATGGGGCTGTCGGGATCCACCGTCAACACGGCCACTGCACCGACTTTCAGGCGCTGGGCCAGGCCGACAACGGCTTGCTGGAGAGCCTGTTGCAGCTCCGCCGGGTTGTAAAGCGAGCGGCCCACCTGTTGCACAAACTCTTGGTCATCGGCCAACTGGCGAATGCGGCGATCCAGATTTTCTAGGGGGGCAGCCAAGGCCAACCCATTGGCGGCAGTAGCTACCAACTGTCGCTCAGCGGCTTGCCAGGTACGGGGCACATCCGATTGCACCCAGATAAACCCCAGCAGATCCTTTTCCAGCAAAATCGGGGCCGCCAAAACGGCCTGGGCCCGCAACTGCTGCATCAGCTTGGGGGGAACCTCAGAGCGAGTCGTCCCTGTGCCGCCCACCACCACCTGGCCATCGGCGAGGGTGTAGTACATGTCCCCCAATTCCCGCAGCGAAAGGCTGACCTCCCCTGTTGGCCCTGCTCCGACTTTAGCCCCTTTGGGAACAGGGGGCTGAGAGGACTCCGTCCCCCCGCTGTTGCCAACAGCTTTGGGGGCGCTTCCATGGGGGACGAACTGCCCCTGGCCGCGCTCGTGCCAATACACCTGAATGTGGACGGCGCCCAGGAAAGACTGTAGCTCTTGCTTCACCCAGCTGACCCGTTCCTGCAGGGATCCCGCCTGGCGCATCGCCGTTCCCAACCTCAGGAGTGGATCCTCAAGGCGCTTTTCGGTCTGCTGCTGCCAAGCGTTTTCCAACTCCTGCAGAGAGGCTGCCAACTGCCCCAGCAAAATTCCCAAGAGAGCCTTTTCGTCCTCATGGGTGGTAACCCCCCACATTTGGGATCCCAACATCAGGATCCCCAAGCAGCGCCGCCGTCCTACTGCCGTTCGCGACAGCGGGCCGTAGGCCGAGAAGGGATAAATGAAACAGCCCTGGATCCCGCCCAGTCGCCTGGCCTCCCGCTGCCAAATGCCCATGCGCGGCTCCTGAGAGAGGTCGGGCAGGCTGATCGGTCGCTGCTCGATCACCACCTGCTCCAGGATCTCCCCCGGCTGTAGAGGATGCACCGCCCGCAGTAGGGTTTGATCCTCAAGAAGGGTCACTCCCCCCTGGCCCACCAACTGGTGATTTTGATAATCGTAAAAGGCCAGCCAGATCAGCGGCGCCCCAAACACCGCCCCGACATAGTCGAGGGTGAGCTGAATCAGCCCATTGGCATCCGTTTGCTCTCGCATCTGTTGCAATGTCGCTTGCAGGGCCACCAGGGGAGATATTGACCCAGCTCTATCCGAAGAATAAGGGGGAACAGACTGAACCATACCTGTGTGGATCTATTCCGCAGGTTCCTCTGCAAGCCAATGCCGTATCAGCCAGACTTCAGCTCGTCTCTGTTATGAGCCTTCTCGTCTCCCTGCTTCCTTGTTACTGGGCAACACTGACACAAAAAAGCGAGGAGAAGCGAGCCCGGACTTGTTGCTGTTTGAAACAACTATAGCCCCCAGATGAAAGGCTGGGTAGCAATAGGGGCAGCCGAAGTCTTTGACATGCTCCCCCGCCTAAAGGCAGGGGATTCCGGTTCCTGGTTCTGCGACAACTTGCCGTGTTGGGTTGCCCCTCCACAACAGCGGTGCTCATCTCCCCAGGCGTTCCCCCAAGCGCTACGCGCCACTGATGCAAGCGCAGGGCGGTTTCCTCTCGCGCCAGCGGGACAGAATCCTTATGCCCTTAGGTACCGTTGCGAACAACAACTAAAAAACCTATTGAGGTTGCATCCAGTCGTGAGACTGTTGGGCTTAAGGCCTACGGCCCGCTTACGCGAATAGAGCGGTTGATTACCCTGCCGCTGCGGGCAGCATAGCACACAGCCGCCCTAAAGCGCGGGGCTTTAGACCCAGTTTTTTGGTAAGTGATTAAGTAATTAATTTGGGGTTAATTGTGGGAAGGCTTCACAACTGGGATCCCGCGCAGCTTGTGAGTATGGGTCACCAAGCTCTGGACAAAGTGTTGAAAGCGCTGTTTTAGCTTCTCATCTTTGAGATTGCCTTGCTCGTCAAAAGCGTTCCAAGCCCGACCGATGGCGATTTGCTCTGGGATCACCCAGCCATGCACCCAACGCACAATCAAGCGCATCTGGTTCAGGGTATTGCTGTTGCTCTCGCCGCCCAAAACGCTGATTAACCCAAAGACCTTACCCTCCAGTTGCTCAAAACTCAACAGATCCAGGGCATTTTTCAGGCTGCCGCTGATGCCGCCGTGGTACTCCGGGCTGGCTAGGATGATCCCATCCGCCCGCTTCATGGTTGCTCGTAGGACTGCCACATCGGGATAATCCGCATAGGACTCCGAGCCATCCACAAAGGGTAACTTCATCTGCCGCAGATCGAGGATGTGCAACGGGATCCCCAACTTCTCAAACTCGCGCCGCGCCACCTCCAGCGCCTGGTACGTTAAGGAATTGGGCCGCAGGCTGCCCCCGATTGCCACGAAACGAGCCGCAGAGGTTTCAGCCATGGTGGTTTGAGGATTGCCAGTGAGGGCTTGTAGAGGAGACATGGGCCGGACTCCCGAGCAGACATCAGTTACGTTGCAAACAATCATAACTCATACCAACTCCGAGTTGTAAAGATTTCCTTAACTTTTCTGCTCCGCAACGCTAACACGTTTGCCGAAGGGTCGCGTAGCGATAGCAGCCGGATTCCTATCCAGAACTGGGGATCTGGATACCTCTCGGCAAAGGGATCCAAGGCCAGCGGATCACCTGCAGCAGGTTGGAAAAGTCATCCCGCCAGACGGGATCCCCGGCCTGGGGCAAAAGGGGCTGCCAGGGATCCAGTTCCTGCAGGACTCCAGAGTTTTGGGCCAAAGGGCTCTGCCCTGCTGAGGCGGTCGTCGAAGCGTCGCGCGGCGATAACAGCACCCAGTGGGAAGGGGCCAGCCCCGCCTGGCGTTGCTCAGGGGAGAGATCCCGGTGGTCTTGGTGCCAAGCGTGAAGCTGCAGGGATCCGGCCAGGCCGGCCAACAGCGGGGCCAAGTCGAGGTGGCGGTTGGTGATGTTGAAGAGCAGCCAGCCCTGGGGCTTGAGCTTGCTCAGGTAGAGGGCCAAAGCCTCTTGCGTGAGCAAATGCACCGGCACCGCGTCAGAGCTGAAGGCGTCCATCACCATCAGGTCATAGCTGCCCTCTGGGATCCCCTTGAGGCTGAGCCGGGCATCGCCGAGGATGACCTGCACCCGCGCCCGCGTCTGGGCCCACCGGAGATAGGAAAAATAGCGCCCCGCCCAATCGGCCACGGTGGGATCCAACTCGAAAAACGTCCACTCATCCCCTGGCTCGGCATAGGCGGCCAACGTGCCGATCCCCAGCCCCAACACCGCAATGGCGGGCATGGGATCCACAGTCTGGGCTCTGAACGCCGCAAACACCTGCCCAACGGGCCCAGGCCGAGCGAAATAGGTCAGCGGCTCCAGCGCTTTTTCCGGGTCCAAGTTTTGGCTGCCGTGTAGAGTGGTGCCGTGCAGAAGGCCACGAAAGGATCCCTGCTCAGTTTGGTATTCCACGATCCGGTTGAGGCCGAAGGCGCTGCGCTCGCTGTGGATCACCTGCAGTCCCGGCTGCAGCCAGGGTTGCCCCAGCAGCACAACCAACCCCGCCATTGCTCCCACCCAACCGACCTTGGCCTGCCAGCCAGGGGCTCCGCTCTGCTGCTGTGAACGGCTCTCCCCTGACACCAACAGCGCCAGCACCGCCCAGCCCAACGCCAAACCCACCCCAGCGCCCACCTGCAGCAACGCCTGCGGTTGAAAGTGCAACAGCAGCAAAGGCAGGAGCAGCCCCAGCCCCAGCCACAGGCCCACCCGCCCCCCCTGCGCCCCCAGCACGGCCAGCGACATCCCCAGCAACAGGGGATATTCCAGCACCGTCTCGAACACCTGCGGTGCCAAGAGGGCAGAGAACATTCCCCCCAAACTCCCCCCCAAAGCCAGCCACAGGTAAAACTGCGTCAACTGCTTCACCGGCGGGCGACGGCAAGCTAACCGGCTGTGGCAGCCCCAGCTCACCAGCCCAAAGGTGATCAGATGCAGCGGCAGAAGCAAAAAACCGGGCCTCACCCAGCCCAAGACCTGTACCCCCACCGCCCCGCAGGCCAGAAGAGCTGTCGTTCCCAAAACCCACTCATTGGGGTGGATCCCCCCGAAAGCCAGCATGAGTGTCAGCAGATAGATCCCCAGAGGAATGGCCCACAACAGGGGCACTGCCGCCACGTCGGTGGTCAACAAGGTGGTGACCGCCACCAACAGGCCCGCCGGCAAAAAAGCCAGACCCGCCCAGCGCCAACGCTCTCGCCAGGAAACAGCCCAATTCCCCAGAGCAGCGCTGGATCCCTGGGAATCCGCCCCGCGTTCTTGTTGCTCCGCAACGCTGTTGCGACTGAGCAGCAGACCCACCCCGCTCAGCAGCACCAGGGCTGCCACCAGCGCGTAGGATCCCGTCCACAGGTGAGTTTGCCCAGCCAAAGACAGGCGGGGCTCCAACACCAGCGGGTACCCCAGCAGCCCGCCCAAGCTGCCGGCATTGCTGGCCACATAGAGAAAATAGGGATCCAAAGCCTCCCGTTGCCCCGCGACCCCTCTTGCCGCCAACCCCCGTTGCAGCAACGGCGTCGTCGCCGACAGGAGAAACAGCGGCACCCCAGCTCCCAAAGTCAAGTTTGCCAACAGAGCGAGAGGGGGCCACACTTCTTTCGGTTGGCCGGGGATCCCCAGCTGAAAGGGCAGAAGCCTCAGCCCGACCAGCAGCAAGATCCCGTGGATCAGCACCCCCATCCTGGGATTGAGGCCGCGCCCCAGCCGATCTGCCCACAGGTAGCCCAAAAGCAGGGTGGCCTGAAAAAAGGCCAGGCAGGTATTCCACACCAGGGGGGATCCCCCCCACAGCGGCAGCAGCAACTTGCCCACCAACAACTGTCCCCAGAAGAGGCAAAAAGCGCTACCAAACAAGCTGAGGCCAACTAGCCAAACCAAAGCCGACCCACCGCAAAACCCTCAACTGCCAGTATTCCCCACTTTCTCCCGGAAGCTTGAGATGGGATGTTGTAGCCGCTTGGTGGTGCCCCTTGGGATCACCCAACTCAGAGGAAGGCCGATCCTTGTTCCTCGATTCAAGTGCGCCAACGGGTGGAAGGGGGCCACCCTCCGCCAGTACTCTCAGTTGCCCCAATCACAAGGACTTTGTCTCGCTGTCGCGAACGGTTAGGATCGCAACGCTGACTCAAACTACACTGCACCCCCATGTTGCCATGCAGCGCCAACGCGAACACAGAGCATCGCTGGCTCTGGCGTGACCAGCCCATTCGCTACCAACAGTCGGGATCCACAGGCCCAGCCGTGTTGCTCATCCATGGCTTTGGGGCCAGCAGCGACCATTGGCGGAAAAATTTGCCGGAGCTGGGGCAGCACTGTCAGGTGTATGCGGTCGATTTGTTGGGGTTTGGGGGATCCGCCAAGCCTCTGCCGGGATCCCCTTTGCCCTACACCTTCGAGACCTGGGGATCCCTGGTGGCAGACTTTGTCCGAGAGGTGGTGGGCCAGCCAGTCTATCTGGTGGGCAACTCGATTGGGGGCATCGTGGCTTTGCAGGCGGCGGTTCTGGATCCAGCCCAGGTTTTAGGGGTAGCGATGTTGGATCCCTCGCTGCGGCTATTGCACGAGCGGAAACGGGGCCAGGTCTCCTGGCTGCGCCGCCAGTTTACCCCTTTGCTGCAATCCCTGCTGGGGTGGCCCCCCTTTGGTCGTTTCTTCTTTGCTCAGGTGGCCCAGGCTAGGGCCATTCGCAATATCCTCCTCCAAGCCTACGGGCGCAAAGAAGCGGTTACCGAGGAGCTGATCCAGCTTTTGCTCAAACCCGCTTTGGAGCCGGGGGCGGCAGAGGTCTTTTTGGCCTTTGTGCGCTATTCTCAGGGGCCTTTGGCTGAAGATCTCTTGCCTCAGCTCACCTGTCCCGTCTTGATCTTGTGGGGGGAAGCGGATCCCTGGGAACCCATTGCTCTGGGGCGGGCCCTGGCAGAGTTTCCTTGCGTGGTGGGGTTCATCCCGTTGCCGGGGGTTGGCCATTGCCCCCAGGATGAAGCCCCCGAGCTGGTCAACCCGCTGCTTTTGGATTGGATCCGGGATCCCACCCGAAAACCTGAGAAAGGACTCCATTCTCTCCCCCCAGAAGAGGGGAGCTAGGAAGCGGCGCAGCAAGAGCTTCCCTGGGCTCAAGGATGGCGCGGGCTGCCCTTGGAATTCTCATAATCTACGCCCGACCAAGGTGCTCCAGTTGATCCAGGTTGGGGCCCCTCAGCCGGAATGCCTGGCCAAACCCCTGGATGAAGCTACCAGTTTTGGGGACGATCTGACAGAAGTGAAAATCCGCCAAGCCCAGGATCATCTCGGCAATCTCGTACTTGGCGCGATAAAGGGCCTCAAACCCCTGCGCCTGCGCCTCCTCGCGGCTGAGAAACTGGGCTTCTCCGCTCACCATCACCCGCGGCAGGGCGTGGTTACTGCGGGGATCCCCTGGGGTGGGCGGCTCGTGGATGAGCAGGCTGGCACGGGGATCCGCCCGCAAAGCCTGGGTGTGGCCAGAAAGATCGCTGATGACAATGGCAAAGCGCAAGGGATCCCGCTGCACCACAAAAGGCACCAACGACACCGCCGGGGATCCCTGCTCCAGCACCGCCAAGCTGGCCACCGGCTGGCCATCCAGCAGCATATTTAACTGTTCCAGCACCGACATGGTTGTCCTCCAGTCCCCTTGCTATTATCAGCTCCCCTGTACTGGGACAAGAGCCACAACCCTGCTTACAGGCTGTTCCTGGCCTGGTTGAACTCTGCCCGGCAGCTCGGAGCGTTGGGCATTAACGTTGTAAATAAAACTTTACAATCCTACGCAAAGCGAGCTACGCTGGTGAAGAAAGCACAAGGAGAACCCTATGACCCGATATCGCTCCGTTGTCGTCGAAGAAGGTGGTCGGCTGAACAACTACGCCATCGAGCCGGAAATGTATGTGGACAGCACCCCCCGCGTGGGCTTCACCGACTATGCAGAGCGCTTGAACGGGCGTTTGGCGATGATCGGCTTTGTTGCCCTGATCCTGTTTGAAGCTCTGTCCGGTACCACCCTGCTCGGCTGGCTGCAATCCCTGGGCCGATAAGCCAAAGAACGCTTCCTAGGAAGAGGGCTGTCTCTAATCGCCGATTGACTGTTCGCGATAGTGGGACGGAGTCCTCACTTTGCTGCACAGTTCTCTACAACCTGATGTGCAAACGCTAGGCAGTTGTGCGAGTGTGCAGAGAGCGGGTGGTTAGGTTTATGTTTCTAGACCCCAGCTACCGTTTGAAATGTACCCTAAGCTCTGGGGGAAGTGACATACTCCCATCACTGACCCTACGGGTACAGTGTGGGCTTCTCGCTTCATTGGGGAGCCTACGCAAGAACCCTCTGCGAGCAG
>NZ_JANSIO010000298.1:0-6906 GCF_047462195.1 Synechococcus sp. R3-13
TGGTGCGGCGCACCTACCAAGCGGGGGAAGGGGTGCCCTGCCTGTTTGCCGTCTATCAAGATGCCTCGGGAATGGCACGGGAGCGGGCCATGGCCTATGCCAAAGCCATCGGTGGCACGCGGGCCGGCATTTTGGAAACCACCTTCCGGGAAGAGACCGAAACCGACCTCTTTGGCGAGCAGGTGGTGCTCTGCGGTGGGCTGACGGCTCTGATCAAAGCGGGGTTTGAAACCTTGGTGGAAGCGGGCTACCAGCCGGAACTGGCCTACTTCGAGTGCCTGCACGAGGTGAAGCTGATCGTGGATCTCATTGTCGAGGGGGGCTTGGAGAAAATGCGCCAGAGCATCTCCAACACGGCAGAATACGGCGACTACACCCGTGGCCCCCGCATCATTACGGAGCAAACCCGCGCTGAAATGAAACGGATCCTCGCCGAGATCCAAAGCGGCCAATTTGCCCGTGAGTTTGTCTTGGAAAATCAGGCCGGCAAGCCGGGGTTCACAGCGATGCGGCGGCGCGAGGCCGAACACCCCATCGAACAGGTGGGCAAGGAGCTGCGGGCCATGTTTAGCTGGCTAAAGAAATAGTCGGGTATCTGGAGCTAAGTGTAGGCCGTCTCTGTGCTGGATCTGAAGCTGCTGCGGGATCGCCCTGAACAAGTACGCCAAGCCCTGCAAAATCGCCGGGCCACAGTCGATCTGGACGGGATCCTGCAGTTGGATCGGGAGCGGCGGCAGTTGGAGACCCGCAAGGGATCCCTGCAGGCCGAAAGCAACAGCCTCGGCAAAAAAGTCGGCGAGATCATCCGCCAGGGGGCGGATCCCCAAGGCCCCGAAGTGGCGGCCCTACGGCAGCGGGGGGTGGATCTCAAGGCCGAGATTGCCCAACTGGAGCAGCAGGAACGAGAGCTGGAAGAGGAGATTCGCGCTCGGCTGCTCACCCTGCCCAATTTGCCCCTGCCCAGCGTGCCAGTTGGCCGAGATGAGGCCGACAATGTAGAGGTGCGTCGCTGGGGTGAGGAGCTAAAGCCGGCCCATCCTGTCCTTCCCCATGACGAGATTGCCGAAAAACTAGGGTTGCTGGAGATTGGCCGTGCGGTCAAAGTGGCCCAAAGCCGCTTTGTGGCTATGGTGGGGGCAGGCGCGGCCCTGGAACGGGCTTTGATTGCCATGATGCTGGAGCGCCACGTTGCAGCTGGCTACACCGAGGTGATCCCGCCCTTTTTGGTCAACAGCGCCGCTTTGCAGGGGACGGGGCAATTGCCCAAGTTCGCCGAAGACAGCTTTCGCTGTGCTGACGACGACCTGTGGCTGATCCCGACGGCGGAAGTTCCCCTTACCAATCTGTACCGGGATGAGGTGATCCCTGCAGAGTCTCTTCCTCTCTACTTCTGTGCTTACACCCCTTGTTTTCGCCGTGAGGCGGGCAGCTATGGCCGCGACACCAAGGGGCTGATCCGGTTGCACCAGTTTCAAAAAGTGGAGCTGGTCAAGGTCACTCGCCCAGATCAATCGGAAGCCGAACACGAGAAGCTGGTGCAGGATGCCGAGGCCATCTTACAGATGCTGGAGCTGCCCTACCGGGTGGTGGAGCTGTGTAGCGGCGATTTGGGCTTTGCGGCAGCCCGCTGCTTTGACTTGGAGGTGTGGTTCCCCTCCCAAAATCAATACCGCGAGATCTCCAGTTGCTCCAACTGCTGGGACTTTCAGGCCCGCCGTGCTAACCTGCGCTACAAAGAAGCCGGCCAGAAAGGCACCCAGTTTGTCCACACCCTGAACGGATCTGGCTTGGCGGTGGGGCGCTCTCTGGCTGCCCTGCTGGAAAATCACCAACAGCCGGATGGCTCAATTCGCATTCCCAAGGCGCTGCGTCCCTTTCTCAGCTCCCGCTTTCTCTCGGAAGACGGGATCCTCATTCCTGCTGCCTGAGCTCAAACTCAACAAGATTGGATTGAGATGCTCCTGCCCAGATAGGCGGGTGTTCCCATCTTTTCTCCGACGACGGAGAATTGCAAGCTGTCTCACGGCAGTTTTTTGAAACCTCTGAAATGAACAACCTTGACCTGCCCCCGGCTCTAAAGGGCGAGGATCCCTAACACTTCACAGAGACGATCCACCTGGCGGTAGCCTCAATCTTTAGGGTCATTTCAAGTTAGGTTGAGACACTTCCCAAGTGCTCTGCGGTACCGCTTCCGCTATGCAAAAGGGGAGAGGAGCTAGGAAGCAATGCATTCCTACCTTCCTGCCGGGCTGTCCTTCCGCTCAAGATTTGCCCTTGAGGCGATCCAACTCAGCTTGCAATTCGGCGATCTTCTGGCGCAAACGGGCCGCTTCTGAAAGTTCGATGGCCGTGCCTGCCTCGCCCTCGGCATTGCTAATGTCGTCGATGGTGATCTTGCGGGGACCGGCAGTTTGTCTGTCTTCTCCCTTGCGGTTGGCGTTGGCGGCGATGGCATCCATGTAAGCCCGCGCCTCTTCAGCGGTCATCGCCCCCCGCTCCACCAGCTCGTCCACCAAAGCTTGCGCCTGCTTGCGCAACTCCATCAGACGGATACCCGCTTTGCTGGCCACCTTGGCAGCATTATCCGCCGCCACAGCCGCCAAACCCATGCCGAAGTAAAAGGCTTTTTGAGCCCAGTTGGCGAGGGGATTGTCTGTTTCGGACATAGTGTAATGCGCTGCTAGGGCAAGGAGGAGAGAACCCAGCAGAGAGAAGTAGGGCTGCAAAGGGCGACCCGGGTTGACGCGCCTGCTCAGAGCATCCCGTGGTGCTGCTATCTTCCGATCCTGACACGGTTTGGGCGTCGGAGCTGCACGGACCCAGGTCTTCCAGTAGCCTAGCATTTTTCCCCTCTGCCCTGCTCGGCTTTCTTGGGCAACAGATGGGTTTCTCAGGGGGCTAGGGAGTTTCAGGCGGCTCCAGATAAACAGGGATCCGCTCTACGGCTGTATCGCTGCGTTGCACCTCCTGTTCCTGAACTTGAGGAAGGGTTACCGGCAGGGTAACCGGTTGAGCAACAAAACAACTGGCCACGGGCAGCGCTTGCTCCAGTTCGTCCAGAGGGCGGGGGATCACTGCCACCGCGTGCAATTCCCCAATGCGCTCTGCTTCGTACATGCCGGCATCGATGGCAATGGCCACGTTGGCTACCGTGCCGCGAATAATGGCCGTACACAAACCATCCCCGATGGTTTCATAGGCCGCCAGTTGGACATCCGCCGTTTTGAGCATGACATCGGCAGCCCCCACCATCGCCGGGAAGCCGCGAGTTTCCAGCAGGCCCACGGCCAAGTTGCTGAGGCGGCTATAGCCGCGGTTTTGTGCCAGTTGAGACAGCTTGCTGCTAATCGGCAGTACCACTTCCAAGTTGGGCAGGGGGCGCGGGATCACCAAACTGGAGATCTCCTCTTGGTCAAACTGGCGGGCCAGCTCAATTCCCTCCTCAATGGCAATGCGCACATCGGCAATTCCCCCCCGCACAATGGCTGTGCAGTAGCCCCCCGAGGTTTTCTCAAAGCCGATCAGCGTCACGCCTGCCGACTTGGTCATAGCGTCGGCAATGCGCACGATGACCGGAAAGCTGCGCGTCTGAATCAGGCCCAGGGAGGTTGACATCGGCATCCTAACTACTCACGCCAGTTTAGCCATCAGAGCCGGCCATCCCCAGAGGAGAGCACCTGTCGATGGGGATAAATCTTGCTCAAGAGGCGATCCAATTCCCAATGGCCAGGGATCCCATTGAGCTTATGGGTTTTGGTCTCTGGGGAGTCGGATTTTTCTTGGTGCCAACGGCGGGTTTGCTTTTCAACATTGGCCACCGGAGAACTGGGTGGGGGAGACGGCTCAGGCGACATCTCTGGAGCCATTTCCACTGCCGCCGGCGAGGGCTCTGCCGGGATGGGCTTGCTGCCGCCCGCCTCCTGGAGATCGAAACCATAGGTGGGATCCCCGAGCAGCGAGCCGGGGGGAATGACTGCTTGGCTGAGCACCGAACAATTCAGCACTGTGGTTTCTGAGCCGATGCAGGCGTTTTTGCCGATGGTGCCCTGCCCGATCACCAGCACCCCCATTCCCAAGGTTGCTCCCGCCTCCACGATGAGGGATCCCCCACAGGCGTGCAGAACGGATCCCATGCCGATACACGCGCCGCGCCCGATGTGAATTCGACAGCCGGGGTTGGCCCGCAGCAGCACCCCTGCCCCAATCCCCACCCCAGCTTCCACCTGCACCTCACCACTGACAAAATAGCGAGTTTCGCCGTTTTGGCCGAGCAAGGTGCGGAGCGTCATGGAGTTGGGCAAAGTAGAGGCCAACAGGGTGCTCCTCATCGCTGGGGGGTTGGACTTGAACCAACAGAGGTCAAAAAAAGCTGGGATCCCTCAAGGGGTTTGGATGATCTGCTCCAGCACTCGCCGTTTGGCCTTGGGATCGATCCCCAGCAGGCGAACGTATTCTCCCTGGTGTTCCGCCAGGCAGGCTTCTAGAGCCGCCACCACTTGGGGCACTTGGGTGGCCTCGATGGGGCTACAGCTTTGCCAAGAAGAGGTGCGAAAACGGCGCTTGTCCGCATGTTCGGTGCCGATGCGGTAGCCTTGGCTGAGCAACTGCTGCACCTGAGCCACCACCTCGGCATTGAGGCGGGTGCCAGAAGGGGATCCCTTGGGGGCAGAAGCAGGAGCCGCGGCAGCAGCAGCAGATTTTCCGCTAGGGGTTTGGATGATGCGCTCATAGACCCGCCGTTTGCCTTTGGGATCGATCCCCAGCAGGCGCACATATTCTCCCTGGTGCTCCGCCAGGGCAGCCGTCAGCTTAGCCAACACCTCTGGCCCGCGGGTGGCGCGAATGGCCGGCCCACTCTGCCAGGAAGAGGTTTTGAAGCGGCGCTCGTCGGCATATTCGTAGCCGATGCGATAGCCTTGGGCCAGCAGCCGATGCACCTCCTCCTGCACCTCCAGATCCAGGCCGGCACTGCCCCCTGCCGCAGAAGCCGTATCTGCCACCACGCCGGTTCCTGCAGGACTGCTGCTCACCTGGCCTTGCGGGGTTTGAATGACCTTCTCCAGCACCCGCCGTTTGCCTTTGGGATCGATCCCCAACAGGCGCACATATTCTCCCTGGTGCTCTGCTAGGGCAGCCTGAACAGCGGCCAGGATCTCCTGCGGCTGACCGCTCAAATTGCTCAAGGTCTGCCAAGAAGAGGTGCGGTAGCGGCGGGCATCGGCCACCTCCAGGCCAATGCGATACCCCTGCGCCAACAGCGTTCGGATTTCTTCCTCTAGCCCTGAGCCAGACTGAGGGCCGGATGTGCCAGAACTCGGGGCAGCGGCTGCCGAGACGCGGCTGGGCATCCCAGAAACCAGCGCCGGCCCATCGGGGGTTTGGATGATCTGCTCCAGCACCCGCCGTTTGGCCTTGGGATCGATCCCCAGCAGGCGCACATATTCCCCTTGGTGTTCTGCCAGGATGGCCCCCAATGACTGCACCACCTCCGCCTCGTGGGTGCTGGTGATTGGGCTTTCGCTTTGCCAGGAAGAGGTTTTGAAGCGGCGAGCATCGGCATACTCTAGCCCCACGCGATAGCCTTGGGCCAGCAGGGCGCGAATTTGCTCCACCACCTCCGGCTTGAGAGGGGATCCGCCGCCGTTCCGGCCATTGCCGCGATGGGAAGAATAAGTCATGGGTGCCGTCTCCGTAGCCGTTGAGTTAGAGGTGCGCTGCAGTTCGTTGCGGATGGGAGCGATACAGACGAGGTTTTCGCTGCACTGGTAGCCCTCTCGCAGGGCTTGGTTGATGCCGATCACGTGTTGGGCAAACTTGGCATCGCTATCCTGGACGTCGGGCAGCCGGTCGGCCTCGGCCTGGGTGGTGATGATGGATCCAGAAGGCACGTACTTGCCTGGGGGGATCTCCACATCCTGGATCAGGCAATGCAACATGATGATGCAGCCATCCCCAACCCGAGCGTTGAACACCGTCGAGCGGAAGCCGATAAAGCAGTCGTTGCCCACGTAGGCCGGCCCGTGGATCAGAGCCATGTGGGCAATGGAAGTGTTTCTGCCAATCCAAACGGAGTAGGGTTGGCCGTCTTCTCCTATCACCCGCCCCTGTTCCAGGCCGTGGATGACCACCCCATCCTGAATGTTGGATCTGGCGCCAATGTGGAAGGGGGATCCCTCGTCAGCGCGAATGGAAGTTCCCGGGGCGATCAGCACCTCCGCTTCCACCCGCACATCCCCAATGAGGTTGGAGAAAGAATGCACGTAGGCTGTGGGATCGATCTTAGGCTCCGCCAGTCGGCGAGACCAGGGCGTTGGCGGTGCAGCATAGGTTTGAGCAGGCATAACCGTGAGCCTCTAGAACGCAGTAGGGCGGACAAGGGCAGCAAGAGAGATGAGAAGGGAAGGGATCCCAGCTAGCGTTGATCGCGCTTGTTGTAGAGAGAGCGACCGCCAACGCTGACCGTATCGATAATCGCCATCACCACTGCATCCAGCGGGCGAGTCTGGTTTCCTTGCGGCTGGCGAGCGGCACTGCCTTGGCTAACCAGCACCCACTCGTCAATGCCGGCCCCCACCGGATCGGCAGCCACAGCGTAATTGGGTTGCGGCTGGCCCTCGAGATCGACGTACTGCACCAACAAAAACTTCACGCCCATCAAGCTGGGATCCTTTTGAGTGCTGGTGACGGTGCCCCGCACAATGGCAATACGCATCAGGGACGGGTGAAGGGACGGATGGCATTGACCCCTTCGCGGAACTGAGCCACATCCTCGGTGTAGCGAATGGGCAACACGTACTCCAGGTTCTCGTGGGGACGGGCGATAATGTGCCAAGACAACAACTGGCCGCCGTTCACCCGCTTCACCGAGTCAATGCCGGCAGCCACCGAGGCTTGCACCTCCGAGAC
>NZ_JANSIO010000299.1:0-4538 GCF_047462195.1 Synechococcus sp. R3-13
GTTCAGCAGTGTTCAGCGTAAATGTATCAGTAGGGAGTATCCTCAACTTTAGGGCAACCCCCAGGCTCTGGCCCGCTCTGCCAGCCAGCCCTCAGCCCGCAAATTCTCCAGTTCTCGGCGCACCCGCAGCCGCAATTCGGCGTGCTGCAGCCCCTTGGGCATGGCAATGCCCAGCCCCACCGTTGCCAAGGGGGATCCCAGAAATTGAAACTGTGGCTCCGCAGCGCTTTCGCGACGGGGATGCTCTGCTAGCCACCCTGCCAGCACCGAGCGATCTGCTGCCCACCCCTGCACCGCCCCTTTCAGGAGCAGTTCCGCCCCTTCTCGGTAGGAATCGACAGGCACCAACTCCACCCCTGGCAGGTATCGATTCAGCAGGGGAATGGCGCTGGAACCGCGCAAGACTGCAACGCGACCGCCCCGCAAGTCCGACCAGCTTTCCCAGTTGTGGGAACGAGCCACAACCAAGCTGGGGCCATCCTGATAGTAAGCAGAAGTGAACTCCACCTGGCGCGCCCGATCCGGGGTAATGCCGATCTGAGCAATGGCCAAATCCACCTGGCCGTCAGCCAGCACCTGCAGCCGCTCTACATTCGAGACCGGCACCAACTCCACAGCCTCTGCCGAGCCCAACAGCCGGGATCCCAGCTCACAAGCCAGCTCGATCTCAAACCCCTGCAGATCCCCTTGGGGAGTGCGAAACCCCAGCGGCCTCAAGTTGTCTTTTACGGCAACGCGCAGCCGTCCAGAATCCACAATCTCCGGCCAAGGACGAGCCACAGTATGGATCCCTCTCCCCAGGCAGGCGAGGGCCAGAATGGCTGCCAGGAAGGACTTCTGGATAGCCGTCGGAACCTCCTCAGGAGGCGCGAGACTGGCGCGCTGCCTCCACCACCTGGGTAAAGGCCTCTGGATCCAGGAAAGCCAAGCGGGCCAACATTTTGCGGTTGAGCTGGATATTGGCTTTTTTGAGACCATCGATGAACTCGTGGTAACGCAGGCCCTGGGCACGGGTGGCCGCGTTGATGCGGGTAATCCATAGGCGACGAAAATCCCGCTTCTTGCGGCGGCGATCCCGGTAGGCGCTGCGCAAAGCCTTCATCACCTGCTGGTTGGCGGTGCGGAACAGCTTTGAACCGGCTCCCCGAAAGCCTTTGGCCAGCTTGAGGATCTTTTTGCGGCGCTTGCGGGCGACATTGCCCCGTTTGACTCTCATGGCAGTAACTCAATAGGAACTTGAACAAACTCAAACTAACGGGATCGGAACTGCTGTCGCCAATGCCAGCCCCTGAAATCTTCTTGCCGGCGCGAGCGGGATCCCGGCTAGTGGGTGTTGGGCAACATCAGGCGCACATTGACCACATCCCGCTTGTCCACCAGGGCCACACCGGCCAATTTGCGTTTGCGCTTGCTGGTTTTGTGCTCCAGCAAGTGGTTGTGCCCGGCCCTGCGACGCATAAACTTGCCGCTGCCGGTCAGGCGGAAGCGCTTGGCTGCTGCCTTGCGGGTTTTGATTTTGGGCATGATGGTAACCCCAGAATACGCGGGGCCAGAGCTAAAGGTCACAGCCTTCTAGCATAAGCCATAGAAGAACAAGAGGGCAAATGCCGAGGACTCCGTTCCGCCGAGGCAAATGACAGCAGTCGAGAAACTCTCAAGAGACCGAGTTTTGCGGCTCCAGCAGCAGCACTTGCCAGCGCAGCAGGCGTTGCAGTTGCTCGAAGCTCAGGGGGCACTCTAGGCCAGCCTGGATCTCTTGGACGGTGCGGATCCCGTCCACCTGTTGGAGAAAGGCGAAGGCTTCTTCGCTCAGGGAGATGGCTTCGTAAGCATAGTTGAAAATGCTCCGCCCCGGCCACAGGCCCAGACAGGGGCTGAGGTGGGCAATGGCTGATGCTACACTTTCCGGGCTTGTCCATTCCCAGCAGCGGATGGGGGGCTTGCCGAGAAACAGCTCGTAGTGGGCTACCACCGGATCCAGCAGCTCGATCAGGCGATAGCGTTCCGGTTCCGGCAGCTGAGCCGCCTGAGCCAGCAGGGCCTCGTCCTGGCCCAACACCCGTTCCAGCCGCCAAAACTCCGGGTTGGAAAAGCGCAGAAACTGCAGTCCGGAAGCCCGGATTAATTCAAACAGAGTCTCGATGGTGTAGTCCACTTCCTGGGGGTGCAGGTACATATCGGCGAAGCATTCGTCGTCCACGTTCTCGATGGCCCAGCGGGCCCGTTCTTGCTGCTGGATGCGGTTGGTTTCCGGCAAGATCTCGAAAAGGCGGCGGCCCACCTGGAGACCCCTCTGCAATTGCTCCGCCGAGGCAAGGGTCTGGTGTTCAGAACCCGTTACCAGCAGGCGGATGGCCTTTTGCATGAGGCGGATTTCGTGGCGGCCCAGCTCACCATACACAAACAGGTGCAAGAGCCCGCCGGGAGCCAATTTGCCGGCCAAAGCCTGCAGCCCCGCTAGCGGATCGGGCAGGTGGTGGAGCACGCCCACGCAGTTGATGAAGTCAAACTGCCCCGGCAGCTGGTCGATGTCGTAGACGTTGAGCTGGCGAAACTGCACCGGCGGTGCCTGGGAAGCCCGACAACGGGCCTCGGCAATCTCCAGGGCGCGGCTGCTCAGATCAAAGGCCCAAATTTCTGCGTTGGGGTTTTGGTGGGCAATGTATTCTGTTCCCACTCCCGAGCCACAGCCCGCATCCAGAATGCGCACCTTGCGCCGACCCGGATGGGATCCCGTACAAAAGGCATGGGCCTGGGGCCAACTCCAGCGCCAATTCCACCCCGGCGGGGGAACAGTGCTGACGGGCTGCGGGGGGAAAGGGTAGAGCTCGTAGAGCTGCCGCACTTGGTTGAGGATTTGTTCGGCGCTGGGGGAGTTGGGCTGCATGGACTATCTGTTGGAGCCAGCAAGACTATAGTGACAATATCCCCCTCCCAAACTCCTGCTGAGCCTACTGTTATGAAAGTGCTTCGCACTGCCAGCGCAAAAACTTCTTCTCATCCTCTGCAAACCGGCCTCACCTTCGACTGGATCAGGCTGACGGCTGAGCTCAAAAAGATTCTGGATCCCCAGCGGGTGATCAGCAAGCCGGAGGAGCTGCTG
This sequence comes from Synechococcus sp. R3-13, assembly GCF_047462195.1. NCBI lineage: Bacteria > Bacillati > Cyanobacteriota > Cyanophyceae > Synechococcales > Synechococcaceae > Synechococcus > Synechococcus sp. R3-13. Next base: position 3,104 of record NZ_JANSIO010000299.1, read on the forward strand.
GTTTACGAATGCGATGGGCTGGTCAGCTACCGGCAAAGGCCGGCGCTGGTGGTGTTGCCTCGCACAACAGAAGAGGTAGCGCAGGTGGTGAAGCTGTGCAGCCGCTACCAGGTGCCCTTCGTGGCGCGGGGATCCGGTACGGGCCTCTCAGGGGGAGCCCTGCCGGTGGAAAATAGCGTCGTCATCGCCACCACCCTGATGAAGCAGATCCTGGAAATCGATCTGGACAACCGCTGCATGGTGGTGCAGCCGGGGGTTATTAACACTTGGATTACCCAGGCCGTGGCCGCCCAAGGCTACTTTTATGCGCCGGATCCCTCTAGCCAGTCGGTTTGCTCCATCGGAGGTAATGTGGCGGAGAACTCCGGCGGTGTCCACTGCCTCAAGTACGGCGTAACAGCCAACCACATTCTCGGCCTGACGGTGGTGCTGCCGGATGGGGAGGTGGTGTGCTGGGGAGGCAAGATCCCGGAGATGCCCGGCTACGACTGGGTGGGGCTGTTTGTGGGATCCGAGGGCACCCTGGGCATTGCCACCGAGATTACCCTGCGCTTGCTCAAGGCCCCGGCTCAAGTGCAGGTTTTGCTGGCAGACTTTGACAGTGTGGAAGCGGCGGGATCCACGGTCTCCGACATCATTGCTGCCGGGATCATCCCCGCCGGCCTGGAGATTATGGACAACTTCAGCATCAATGCCGTGGAGGATGTGGTGCAGTTGGGCTACTATCCGCGGGATGCGGCGGCCATTTTGTTGGTGGAGGTGGATGGGCTGGAACTGGAGGTGGAAGAAGCCAGCCAGCAGGTGAGGGCGCTGTGCTTCAAAAATGGGGCGCGACAGGTGCAAGTCGCATCCGACCCGGAAGAGCGGGCGCGGGTGTGGAAAGGACGTAAGGCAGCATTTGCCGCCATGGGCAAGCTCAGCCCCAACTACTATGTTCAGGATGGGGTGATCCCCCGCAGCCAGCTAGCCTTTGTCTTGAAGGAAATCGAGCGCCTCAGCCGTGAGTACGGTTATCCGGTGGCCAATGTGTTTCACGCTGGCGACGGCAATCTGCACCCCTTGATCCTCTACGACGAGTCGGTGCCGGGATCCCTGGAGCAGGTGGAGAAACTGGGGGGCGAGATCCTTAAGCTCTGCGTGCGCTTGGGGGGCAGCATCTCCGGCGAACATGGCATCGGGGCAGACAAACGCTGCTACATGCCGGAAATGTTTACGCCTGCGGATCTGGAGAGCATGCAATGGGTGCGGCAGGTGTTCGACCCCCAGCACATCGCCAACCCCGGCAAGATCTTTCCCACCCCCCGCACCTGCGGTGAGTCAGCCCACGCCCACAGCCAACCAGAATGGCAAGAGATCCCAGTCTTTTGATTTTGAACGTGATATGCAGTCGTTTCAGGCTAGAGTGAGACGCCTGGGCTACTGCTCGCGCCAGCGG
>NZ_JANSIO010000299.1:4548-8979 GCF_047462195.1 Synechococcus sp. R3-13
CGAGACAGAACTTTTCTACTCCTGCTGCTCGCAGCCTCGTCGCGACAGCGTTAGCGTTGCCCTACCGTAGGCACAGCAACAACTCCGGCAGAGGCAGGACAGAGTAGGATGCTACCTTGGCAAAGATCCTTTGGAGAGCAGGGATGAAGCAGCAGAGGGGAATGGCTCGGCACGAGAGGTGGGCGGTGGGCCTGTTGGCGATCTGGGTTTGGCTGAGCTGGGGGATGGGGGCCTGGTCTGCTCCCCTTTGTCGGGATCCCCTCTTGCTGCGGCAGATCTTGGCAGCTCTGGGCCGCCCGGAGGTGAAGGTAGAGGAGGTGGCCCTTTTTGATTCGGATCAGTGCCTTGTCCAACTGGTGCTGGACCGTCAGGGGTTGAGCGGATCCCTGCCGCCCGAAATAGGCCAATTTCGCCGGTTGCGAGCCTTGTCCCTCAGCCACAACCAACTTTCCGGCCCCATTCCGCCCGAGCTGGGGCAACTCGGCCAGTTGGAAAACCTGTTTCTCGATTACAACGAATTCTCCGGCTCCATTCCAGCCGAGCTGGGGCAGTTGCGCAACCTGCGCGGCCTGTTTTTGGATCACAACCAGCTCTCTGGGCCTATTCCCCCCCAACTGGGGCAACTGCGCCACCTGGAAAACCTCATCCTGCAAAACAACCGCCTCAGCGGCACCCTTCCCGGCCAACTGGGCCAGATGAGCTCCCTCAAGGGCCTGTTTTTGGATCGCAATCAGCTCTCTGGGCCTATTCCCCCCCAACTGGGGCAACTGCGCCACCTGGAAAACCTCTACCTGTCGGACAATCGCCTCAGCGGATCCCTGCCCCCCGAGCTGGCTCAACTGAATCAGTTACGGGATCTGCGCCTGGCACGTAACCAATTCACGGGAGAACTGCCGACCTTTTTGGCAGAACTGCCCCGACTGGAGCGGCTGCACATCGAGGGAAACCCCGGCCTCTGCTTGCCGGCCGCCCTGTCGGAGTGGTTTGCCGGCCTAAACCCGGCGGATCCCCTGCCGGCTCCCCTCTGCTCATGGACTCCGTCCCGCTAACGCGACCGGTAGCCTACTGGGACTCCGTCCTGCTATCGCGAAAGGACTCTGTCCCACTATTGTGCTCTGCACCGCTGTCACGAACGCAACAGCGTCGCGTAGCAATAACGGCGCAAGTGTGGGATCCCAGCTTTTCCGGGGGGGAGGGGGAGAGCCGTAGCGACGACCAGGCCACTCCTGCTCGATGGGCCACCACCACTCCAATCGCCTCTAGATAGGAGGTTACCGACACATGAGGGATCCCCAACTGGCGGGGATGCACCTGCATCACGGTGGTGTTTTCCTCGACGGCAATGAAAAGCGGAGGACGGGCAAGGACTCCGTCCGTTCGCGTCAGCGGCGGAGCATTGTGGCGCGGTCGCGACAGCGTTGCGCCGCAATAACGGCTGGCCAGGTGCAGCAAGCCAGGCCCCCCAAAGGCAGTGGCCGGGGCAATGACGCTGTCCACCTGCTCTGCTGTCAGGTCGCCCGGTTGGGCGGGATCCCCGCTCTTGACAAATTGGGGAGCATAGCTGAGGCCCACCAAAACCGAAGGCAAGAAGGTAAACCCCACCTCTTCAGCAGCAGCGCGGGGGTGAACCGGCTTGGGGAAAGTCTCAGGGTAGAAAGCGGGGGCATGGGCACAAGGGATCCGCAACTCCCGCACCACCAGGTGGCTGATCAGGGCTTCGACGCCGGCCAGGGGATCCACCCCCCTTCCCTGCTCGTACTGGCTGAAGTCCAAGTCATCCGGAAAGCGGGCCACCACGGCAATGGCTTCTGCCCCCAGGCGAACCAGCTCCTGGGCAGTCTCCAAGAGAGCATCAGGCTGGGCCAGGGATCCCTGGCTGGCTCCTGAGGGGGAGAAGCCGACGGAAACGCCCAAGGGTTGGCGGGTCAAGCGCCAGGGGCCAATGTTGAGCCCCAAGGTGGCCTGAGCAGCCTGCATCACCTGCAGGTGGCGTTGTTGCAGATCGGGGGGGATCCCGGCATCCAGCACCACCCCAACACAGTTTTGGCGCACTGGCCGCAAATTCCACACCCCCGCACAGAACTGATCCAGGCCGTACCCTTCCACGTACAACACGTTCCCCATCGGCCAAAACAAACTGGCTCCGTTTAACACGTTGGGATGGGTAATGACCCGCTCTGCGGCTGCTGCCAGGGTGCGGGCAACAGGCAGGGCATCCCCGGCAAAACCACCGATGCGGGCACCAATGCCGGTGGGGATGAGCAGGAGGCTGGTGTAGGGATGGCTCATGCTGCTATGTCTACAGCACTCTATGCTGCTACACGCGAACGGGAACTGCACCGCTAACGCCGGACGGACAGGATCTGCTGGGCTAGGGCCTCGGCCCGCCGCACACAATCTCCCAAGGCCACGCCATCCAGGTAGTTGGCACACACCCACACCCCTGGGGTTTGGTCGGCCAGGCTGGCCTGCAATTGGGCAATCCGCTGCCGGTGGCCAAGCGTATATTGCGGGATAGCCTGGGGCCACAGGCGCTCTCCCAGGCGGATGGGCTCGACAGGGCGGGTGAGCAGGATCTGGCTGAGTTCTGCATGCACAATTTGGGCCCGCTCGTCAGGGGAGAGCGCCGTAATGGGCGGGATCCCTTTCTGGCGGGCAAAAGCCGCATCGGTAGCTCCCCCGATGAAGCTGATCAGGCAGTGATAGCCCTGAGGAGCCCGCTCTGGGAAGAGGGAGGAGGCCCAGATGGTGCCCAGGGTGCGCAGGCCCTGAGAGCGAGGGATCAGATGGCCAAACCCTCGCAGCGGTTGGGGGAGGGCTTCTTCTGGATAGGCCAAAGCCACCACCGCCACAGGCGGGTAGGGGATTTCCCTCAGCAGCCGGCTGGCCTGGGGGTTGAGATCCTGCAGGAGGGTGGCAGCGGCGTAGGCAGGGAGGGTGAGCACCACCTGTTGAGCCACCACCCAGTGGATTTCTTCTGGGGCCGTGTGCTCTGCACCGCTGTCGTGTATGACGAAGCCCACCCGGTAGCCCGTCTCATCCCGCTTGAGATGCACAGCCCGCCAGCCCAGCCGCAGCGCACTGCCCAGTTTCTGGGCAATCGCCTCAGGTAGCTGCTGCAACCCCTGCCGCAGGTTACCCAGTTGGCCCCGCTTGGGAGGAGGTTGGATGGGGGAGTTGCCGCTGTCCTGTTGACGGGTTCGCGGGAGCGTCGCGTAGCGATAACGGCTGCGCAAAGCCTGCACAGCACCGGCAAAGAGGCTGCCGTAGCGTTCTTCCAAGCCGGCAATGCGGGGGAAGGCTGCCAAGGCGCTGAGCTGATCCGGATCCCCGGCATACACCCCTGAGGTGAAAGGTTCGACCAGCCGCTCTACCACCTCGGATCCCAGTTGCCGCCGGAAGAATTGCCGCACCGTTTCCTCTCCGCCTGGCGGCGGCGCGACAAACCCCAACAACCCACGTAAGGCCCGCAACTTGCCGCCCACGCTCAACAGCCGCGAGCCAATTGCCGCAGAAGGGCTCAGGGGCACCGGCAGCAGCTCTTTTTCCCAGTAGATGTAGCGGGGCAGCTTGGCATCGGCCAGCACCAGGTGCTCCGCCAAGCCCACCTCGGCAATGAGGTTAAGCAGGGCGGGGACGGGGGTAAAGCTGTTGGGGCCCTCTTCCCAGCGATAGCTGTCTTTGGATTGGGTGGAGATACAGCCCCCCACGCGGGAGCTGGCCTCGGCCAGGAGCAGCGGCTGGGTGGATTCATCCTTGGGGGATAAGCCCTGTTGTAATCGCAAGGCCAACGTTAGGCCGCTGATGTCCGCCCCCACCACCACCACCTCAGCCTGCGAGGGCTGCGTCCCGCTAAAGTGCTCAACAGAAGAGTTCATCTTTTGGGTTCCAACGGGGTTTTCAATCCTCAAGAGTCAAACAATTATGCTCTGAGCCGCTCCCCGTCCCACCAGCGCGTTCGCGTCAGCGGTGCGGAGCATTTTGGATCTATAGCAGCTAGCGCAGCACCCGAAATAGGCTGGGGATCCCGGCCACCTGGGGCAGTTGTTGGATCTCGGCCAGCGCCTGCCGGCAGTCGGCCTCCCGGACGGTGTGGGTGAGAATCACAATCTCCGCCTGCTCTTGGTGACATTCCTTTTGGGTAATGCTCTCCAGGCTAACCCGGTGGCGGCCAAAGCAGGTGCCAATCGCCCCCATTACCCCCGGCTGATCCTGAGCCAACACCCGCACGTAAAACTCCGACTCCAATTCCGAGAGAGGGATCAAAGAGGCGGCAGCGGGGAAGCAGGAGAATCCCCACAGCGGATTGGGGGCATCAGCCCCCGTTTGCCGGTGGGCAATCAGGGTCAGCAGATCGCCAACAACGGCACTGGCAGTCGGCCCCCGCCCCGCCCCCGGCCCCGACAGCACCACCTGCCCCAAAGGATCCCC
>NZ_JANSIO010000300.1:0-3576 GCF_047462195.1 Synechococcus sp. R3-13
TCCCAGGGGAACAGCAGCAGCCGGCAATTGGCTAGCAGTTCCCGGAAACGATCGGGGGGCTGATGGGGCAAAAACTCCACCTGCGGCCCCGCCAGTCGCTTGAGCCGAGCCAGCTCCGGCCCTTCGCCCACAACCAGCAGCCGACGACCCAGCCGTTCACAGGCGGCAATCGCCAGATCCACCCGTTTGTAGGGCACCAGTCGGCCTGCCACCAGGTCATAATCGGCGCTGGGATCCGCCACCGGCTCCAACCCCTGCAGCGGAACGGGCGGATAAATGACCACAGCCTCGCGGCGATAGAGCTTGGCAATGCGGCGGCGAATGTGCTGGGAGTTGGCGATCAACAGATCTGGACGTTGAGCTGCCAGAAAATCCCATTGGCGCAAGCGGTGCAGCAGCCATTGGCCAATTGCGCCAACAGGCCCGCTTCTCCCCAGCCCTTCTCGCTGCAGATACAGCTCCCGGTTCTCCCAGAGGTAACGGGTGGGGCTGTGGATGTAGCTCAGGTGCAGGGTAGAGGCTCCCGTCAGGATCCCTTTGGCAAAGGCGTGGCTGCTGGAGATCACACAGTCATAGCCGGAGAGGTCGAAGCTCTCATAGGCCAACGGCATCCAGGGCAGCAGATACTTGAGGCGGGCATGGTAGTCAGGGCGCAACACCCCCAGCCACTTGGCCCAGCCTTGCAAAAAAGAGGTGTGAATCGACAGCTCCTGCCAGCTCGGCGGCAGGGTGTGAGCGGAGAAGAGACTGACGTAAAGGGGGGCCTGGGGGGCAAAGGCCACCAGCTCCTGCAAAACCTTTTCCGATCCCCCCGGCCAGATCAGGTACTCATGCACCAACGCCAGGCGCTCAGGCCAAGCGAATGCTGGCCCGGGAGAGGGGGAAAGGCCACAGGAAGGGATCCCCAAGGCTCAGGCACGGTCAGGACTTGGCAGAGCGGCGCTTTTTGCCAATTGGGCCGCTCACCTGCTTGGCTTTCTCGTCAATCCGCTCGTTGATGTAGTTGTAGATCTCGCGGAAGCGAGGCAGGGCCCGCATCTCCAGGCGACTGCCGTCCTTGAGGGTGAGCACCATGTCTCCCCACACGCCCAAGCCACGGGGCACCATAACCACCTTGGCAATCTCGCCGTAGATTACATCTGAGCGCTCCTTGCCGCCCCATCCCCCAATCACGGTGATGCGACGATTGGTAATCCGATAGTGTACCCACAGCTTACGCACCAGTGCCCCCACAAACAGAGGCAAGCCGACAAGTGTAGCCCCAATGAAGGAGTTCAACACCAAATCGCCACTGTGGGGGCCGCCCTCAAAAAAAACCTCCTCTTGCACCGCCATGCAGAGCACCGTCCGGTTGTTTAGAGTGTTGCTGTTAACGATCTTAAACGATTTCTCAGCTTTCCCCAACTGGGGCTAACGGCAGGTTCGGGATTGGGTCAGCCTTCGGACGGCTTGTAGGGAACGGCAGGTGGCCAAGACCAGGTAAACAAACAACACCATCACCACCACCGCCACCGCTGCGGCTCCGGCATTACCCAGCCAGCGCCACCCTTCCAGCCCCGTCAGGGCCACCAAAGCCCAAGAAGCCGGGTGCAGCATTCCCCCCAACAGGAGAATTTGCGAGAGCATTTGCCCAGCCGTAAAGCGGGATCCCAGCACCACCAGGGCCAGTCCGCCGCCGATGTTGATCAACCCCATGTTGCCCAAAAAGGCGTAGCAAATGTGCCAGGCGTACTTTTGTTTGGGCACCTCCTGCCAGAGGAGGGGCTCGGCAGGGATCCCCGAAGCCTCCTGGGGGGCGAGCGGCAACGGCTGAACTTGGCTGAGGATCCAGCCGAGGACAATGGCGGCAACCAGCATCGCCACGCCCGCCTTCACGTTCAGCTTGCCGGGGATGGTTAGCTCGGGGTGGGCCAACATCGCAGATCCTCCTGCAACCCGTCCTAGCCTATCCTGTCTTTGCCCCAAATTGGCCAACAGCCTCAATCCCTTGGATAGAGCGGTGTGCCACAGCGTTTGCAGAATTGGGCATCCCCATCGTGCTGGGACAAACCGCACCCTGGGCAGGCCCATTGCACCGAGTTGCCGCTTTTCACCAATTGTTTGATCAGCTCCCCCACTTGCCAGGGAATTAGAGCGATCCCCGTCAGGATCATCAGCACCGTCAGCAGCCGGCCCAGCTCAGAAGTGGGGGTGAGATCCCCAAACCCCACCGTGGTCATGGTAACGACGGAAAAGTAGAAAGCATCCAAAAAGGTGGCAAAAGCGCCAGGATTCACTGGATGTTCTACCTGGTAGATCAGCCCAGAGTAGACGAAAACAATGGCAAAGAGGGTGAAGAAAATGCGCAGCAAAATGCGGCTATCGGCGGAGATCACTTGCCCAAACAGGGTTTTGCCCTCCACCAAGCGCAGCAGCCGCAGGATGCGAAACCAGCGCAAGAGGCGGATGAAGCGAATATCGGTTAGCCCGGCAAAAAAAGGCAAAATGGCGAGCAAATCGATGAGCGAATACAAGCTCACGACATAGCGCAACTTCTGCGGGGCCGCCGCCAGGCGGAGCAGATATTCCACCACAAACAGGCCGAGAATGAGGCGATCCACCCGCTCCAGCCAAAGACGTACCTCAGGGGGAATGGGATAGGTTTCCACCACAAAGAAGGTGGATGAACAGAAAACCAACACCGCCACCAACAAATTCACCCAGCGGCTTTCCGGGGTGTCTTGATCCCCCCAATAGCGCTGAAGGATCCCAGAATGGGCAAGATCGAGATCAGTTGGGGTGGGGGCCTGTGAGGGTACAGTGGTCACAAACAGGATCCGGCTGGGAAGATATCAGGAGAGTTTCCTTTCGGCGCCCACTCGTCGGCGCATATCAGGCGCACACTAACTAAGCTAATGGAAACTAGCTCATGGAGCGAACTTCCATCCAGCAAACGTCCAGGCTTTGGGTGTTGAGTCGATGTTGCCTCCTATCGTACTGGCCTCGCAATCCCCTGCCCGCCGCCAATTGTTAAAGGCTGCCGGGATCCCCCATCGCGTTCAACCCAGCTACTTCGACGAAAGCCAAATCCAGAGCTCTAATCCGGTGGAGCTGGTCCAGAAGCTGGCCTCGGCGAAAGCCGAAGTGGTGGCGGCCCAGCAACGGGAGCCCGTCTTGGTTGTGGGGGCCGACTCTGTGCTCTACCTAAATGGCGAGATCCTAGGTAAGCCGCCCAATGCCCTAGAGGCGGAACGGCGCTTGCGGCAAATGCGGGGCGAAGTGGGAGAGCTCTACACAGGCCATGCCTTAATTGACACGAAGCAGAACCGCCGCCTCACCCACTATGCGGTGACGCGGGTGTTTTTTGCCAAGCCCAGCGACGAGGAGATCCGCGCCTATGTGGCCACCGGTGAGCCTTTGGCCTGTGCCGGCTGTTTTGCCATCGATGGTCGTGGCAGCCTGTTTGTGGAGCGGATCGAGGGGTGCCCTGGAAATGTTATCGGGCTGAGTTTGCCCCTGCTGCGGCGCATGATGCAGGAGTTGGGCTATTCCCTCACCGATGCTTGGAGCATGACTCTAGTCAATGATAAGCTCAAC
>NZ_JANSIO010000301.1:0-296 GCF_047462195.1 Synechococcus sp. R3-13
CGCGTCTTTGCCTTTGGGCTAGCTGAGGGGGGGCGTTATAGGGCAATCTCCCAGTCACAGGTGCTGACAGGCTTAGAAATAGCTCTTCTTGAACAAGCCCTGGAACGACTTGCCACCCAAACCAACACTGCTGCTGCTAGCTGGCTCATCCAACAGTTACAAGGCCATGCTTGAGGCTGCCACTGATGAAGATTCCAGTCGAAGAACTAGGGATAAACCTTGATTTCGATTCAAACTAGGGCACTACACCCACACCCAAAACATTGGTCGCGTCGTCGCGTCAGCGTTGCGGAGCA
>NZ_JANSIO010000301.1:306-2619 GCF_047462195.1 Synechococcus sp. R3-13
CGCGGCCAAAGTCTTTTCTCAATGGCCCAGGCATCTCACTCTAACCTGCAACGACTACAACTCCGAACAAAAAACTGCCAGCTTTTAGCCATGCCCTAGAAGCAGATCTTATTCAGCTTCTACTGGCTTTCTACTAGCTTCACGGAGCGGGGGCGAGTTTGATAACAAGGTGACGGTTTTTGTCCACCGCAATCCAGCCCTGCTGGCGAAAACGGTTCAGGAGACGGGTAATGGTGACCCGGGTGGTGCCGATGGCATTGGCCAAGTCCTGGTGGGTAAGGCGCACCTGAATGCGAACCCCTGTCGCAACTGGGGATCCCAGCTCCCCAGCCAAAAGGGAGAGCAACTGGCGCAGCCGATCCTCCACCCGCCGCCGTCCGGCCAAGGCGAGCAATGCTTCGGTTTGGCGCAGCCGACGCACCACCTGCTTGAGCAGCCCTTGACTCAGGATCTCTGAGGCTTCCACTTCTGCTGCCGGCAGCCGCAGCACATCAACTGCCGTCAAAGCCGTGGCTTGGTAGGGATCCAACATCGTCAGCGGGGATCCCAGGGGCATGGAAGGGCCGGCAAACCCCAACAGCGCCTCACCACCGTTGGGATAGAGGGTGGTCAACTGCACCACCCCCCGACAGACGATCACCCATTCATCAGGAAACAAAGGGATAACCTGGCCGGGAGTGTAGGGGGATAAACTGCGGCTGCGGTAGAGGTCTTCCAGCAGTTGGCGCTCCCGTGTGGACAGGCCGGCAGCAAAATGGCTAGGCATCGCTTCAGGCATAGGCTGGCTCCGCTAGGAAAACTGGGCGCACCAGTCGTTGGGCTCCCCCTTGCAAACCAACAGCAATGGGCTGGCCGTCAATGCTGAGGTTGGGGCATGAGATAAGTGTTCCCGACAACACCTTAGCGCTTGCCTCCCAGTCTGAAGTAAAGGCAAGGTTATATCCAGGTTAAGTGTGGCTGCCCCGAGAGAATAAAGACAAAAGGGGAACCAGGCAAAGCTGCAGGGATCCTAATCCGCTAGGATCGAAACCAGGGTGCTCCGCACCGTCGACGCGAAAGTGCTCAAGCTTTCAGGAGATCTGTCGTGACGCTGATGGTTCGTGTGATTACCCCCGACCGCACGGTTTGGGATGCCCCCAGCGAGGAAGTGATCCTCCCTGCCACTTCGGGCCAATTGGGCATTCTCACCGGGCACGCCCCCCTCTTAACTGCTATCGGCAATGGCGTTATGCGGGTCAAAGCCGATGGAAAGTGGTCGGCCATTGCGGTCATGGGCGGATTTGCAGAAGTCGAAAACAACGAGGTAACCGTCCTGGTTAACCGAGCCGAGCGGGGCGAAACAGTGGATAAGGCGGCGGCTCAGGCCCTCTTGGATGAAGCCAGCAAAGTTTTGAATACCAGCAGCGACAAGCAAGAGCGCTTGCAGGCCAAGTTGGATCAACAGCGGGCCAGGGCCTTGATCCAAGCTGCCGAGATGGGCAGTAAGACCTGAGGGATCTCTTGAAGCTGACTCTGTCCCGATGCAGGATCTCCAGATATAGCCCAAGCTGCAGGGAAGAGGGGGAGGTGAGGCGCAGCCAGATGGCCATTCTCCATCTTCCGAGATTGGCTTTGTTAGGCTGGAGGAATCCACAAAAGATCCAGTTGAAGGCATGTCGAATCCTGCTGCTGTCCAGGACTTGTCTGCCAGCCTGAAGATCGGCCAGGTGGCATTGGCAGCTGGCTTGTCCGTGCGCACGGTGCGTTACTACGAGTCGACTGGCCTGCTGAAGCCAACGGTGGAACGGGCGGAGTCCAGCTATCGATTGTTCGACCCTTCGGTTTTGGTTCGCCTGGCTTTTATCCGCCGCTGCCAGAGCCTGGGCCTGAGCTTAGAAGAAATCCGCCAAATCCTGGATGTCCACGACCGAGGGGAGCAGCCTTGTCCAGAAATTCGCCAGCATCTGCAAGGCAAGCTGCAGGAGATTGAACAGCGAATTGCCGATCTGCAAGCGCTGAAAAGCCAAATTCAAGGTCTCCTCTCCGATTGGCAGATCCCCCCTGCGGCTGCTGATGAAAAAGAGGTGATCTGCCCGATTTTGCAAAAACCAGGGGCCGGCGGTGGCAAGAGCGACAGCCGTTACTCCACTGTTACCGACTTAGCCAAGTTGCGCGGCTGATCCACATCGGCTCCGCGGCGCAAAGCCATGGCGTAGGCGAACAACTGCAGGGGGATCACGTTCAGAACCGCCGACAACAGGGGTGTCGTGCTGGGCACCTCGATGATGTGGTCGGCTTTCTCCCGCACCTGGGTGTCTTCGGGGTTGATGAGGG
>NZ_JANSIO010000302.1:0-2908 GCF_047462195.1 Synechococcus sp. R3-13
GGGTAATCTGGCAGCCCCGATCGGGGTAGGGAGCTTCAGAAACCGCTAGGGCTGTGGTGGCAAAGGCAAGGCGCGTGGATGACCAGCGGGATCCCTTAGCGCTCCGCGCCGCTGACGCGACCGGGTCGGGCAGCTCGCTTTCCAAGAGCAACCCCAGGGATCCATAGCCATAGCCCAAATTGCGGTGGGGCAGGGAAGCCACCAACTTGCGCCAGGCGCGATTTGCACTCAAGGGGGGATCCGCGAGGGCCGCCTCCAGAGCCGCCAAAGAAGAGGCCAGGTAGGAATAGCCTTTGCGATCGGCATGATACACCTGTGCCGGCAGCGGGATCCCTGGCAGCGTTAGCGCTCCGCGCCGCTGACGCGACTGGGGGAGAGCCTCTGCCGCCTGCAATGACGCGGATCCTCCCTTCCCGCTGACTTCCAGCCACTCCCCTGCCAACACGGGGATCTCCGGTCGATGGGTGGAGCGGTGAGGACTCCGTCCCGCTGTCGCGACCGGCGGGGGTTCTGACGGCAAGGACTCCGTCTCCCCCGCAGGAGTGGTCGGTTGGGCCCAGGCAGTGGCGGTGCCGCGCTTCGTCGCCAGAGAGACCACCTGCCAGCCTTGGGCGCGCGCCCGCTCATCCAAGTCGAAATAAGGACTCCGTCCCGCTGTCGCGACCGACTCATCCGGCAGCTTACCGACCCACAGCCAGGCTGGATCCCCGTCGCCGGGCAATAGGGCAAAGGCAAACTCCCCCCCTTCCGGCAACAGGTGCTGCCAGTCCAGCGCCACCTGAGATTGCAAGCGCTGCCGCCACTGGCCGGGATCCACCCGCAATCCCAGGGGATTTAGGGGCTGGATCTGCCCCAGGCTCTGCCAAACTGAGGCCAGATTCTCTCCGGAAACCAGCGCCAAGGTCTCATCCGGCAGATGTTGAAGGATCTGCGGGCGAAAGGCTTCTGCTGTCGGCAACGAGAACCCGGCAGGCGCATGCCAGAGGGCAGCACTTTCGGCCACCAAGCCCTGGAAGTTCACCCCCAACCCCAGCCCTACCGCCTGCAACGTCAGCCCATCTGAAGAAACCGCCTCTGGATTTTGCCAGAAGGCCCAACCCACATGCGCCTCCCGCAAGGGCTGGATGACCTGCTGAAACAGAGGCTGAGCCACCAGAGACAACTGCGGCAATTGCCAAGCATCGATGGCGGCGCGAATGGCAGCAGGCTGCTCCGCCAGCAACACGTATTGCTCGCCGAAAACGGCTGCCGAGAAACCCTGCAGGCCCGGAATCGGGCTGGACACCACCTGAATGCCCTTGTAAGTGTCCACCTGCACCGGCCTCCCGGCCAAGCTCTGCCGTTCCCACAATAGGTTCAGCTCAAACTGAGAGAGCGCCGCATCCCGCGTTTCCAGGGCAACCAAAGTGCCCCACTCTGGCAAGCTGGCCAAGAGGGTGCTCTTCCCCAGCCAGGGCCGCACCTCCCGCTCAAAATCAAGGGATCCCCCGGCCAGCATGGATCCCAGCCAGCCTGGGCCTTCAGGGGAGAAAAACTTTTGCCACTGCTGACGGGCAGCGCGTCGCTGGGGGGCAGGAGTTGCCGCTTGCCAAAACGCTTGCACCTCGTCCAGGGGAACGGCCAACACCAGCAGCGCTTGCGCAGAGCTGGGGGCAAAGCCCACAATGGGTGGCAGCTCCGGGTGGGCCAGCAACAAAGCCACCGGACTGCGGGTGAGCAGCCATACGACAACCCACACCACCATGGCGGCCAGAAGACCCAACCCGATTAGGATCCCGCGCAAGAGTTGCCGTCGTCCCATATCTCAATCTCTGCACCGAGGGAGACATGGCGCGGACACCCAGGCCCTACTGCTCTGCACTGCTGGCATGAACAGGCCTAGTGAAGAAGCGCTGCCCTCAGTCCTGCATGATAAAACCTTACCATGGAACAGAGGCTAACCCTGGTGTGCCAGCTGGAGCCCACTGCTGAGCAGGCGGTCAAGCTTAGAGGCACCCTACAAGCCTTTGTGATCCGCACTACCATTCCAAATGCGCCCCTGTGTGCGTCCAACGCGCAGATAACCCTGCCCTGACCAGCCCGGCGGCCATCTAAGCCCATCGGAAAACCAAACCCATGTCAGAGTTTCAACTGGTTTCTCCCTATCAACCCACCGGAGATCAACCTAAGGCAATTGCCGGTTTGGTGAAGTCAATTTCAGAAGGCCATCGTTTTCAAACCTTGCTGGGAGCAACCGGAACCGGCAAAACATTTACCATCGCCCATACCATTCAGCAGGTGGGCAGGCCCACCTTAGTGATGGCCCACAATAAGACGCTGGCGGCACAACTGTGCAATGAGCTGCGGGAGCTTTTTCCTCACAATGCCGTTGAATACTTCATCAGCTATTACGACTATTACCAACCGGAAGCCTATGTTCCCAGCACCGATACTTACATCGCCAAATCTTCCTCTATCAACGATGAAATCGATATGCTGCGGCACTCGGCTACCCGCTCTTTGTTTGAACGGCGAGATGTGATTGTGGTGGCCTCGGTGAGCTGCATCTATGGTCTGGGCATGCCAGAGGAGTACCTGAAGGCTTCCATCCCCTTCAAAGTCGGCCAGGAGATTAACCAACGGGATGTCCTGCGGGATCTGGCCAGCATCCAGTACGAGCGCAATGACCTGGAGCTGGTGCGGGGGCGATTTCGCCTCAAAGGGGATGTGCTGGAAATTGTGCCGGCCTATGAGGATCGGGTCATTCGCATCGAATTTTTTGGGGATGAGATCGAGGCCATTCGCTTAATTGATCCGGTTACAGGCGAGATTTTGAACAGCCTCAGCGCCCTCAGAGTTTATCCTGCTCGGCACTTTGTAACGCCGGAAGCACAATTGGAGCGGGCGATCCTCAATATCGAGCAAGAAC
>NZ_JANSIO010000303.1:0-10027 GCF_047462195.1 Synechococcus sp. R3-13
ACTGCCAGCAGTCGGGGTCGGGAGTATGTCACACCTGGACAAGCCTGAGGCGGTTGGATAAGAGTAGGATAAGAGTAGAAATAGTACTTAAACAAACCAAGTCTGCCCCCTGGCGGGCCATTGTAGAGCGTTTATGGCACTTCACGCGGAGTTGCACCGTCATTTGGGCGGTTCGGTTGTCCCCCGAATTCTGTGGCGCTATTTTCACCGCCAGGGATCCCCTTTGGCAGAGCGCTTTCCCACCTATGCCGAGTTTGAGGAGTTCTACACCCGCCCGCGCAACACCCTCGAGGATTACCTGGAGCTGCACACGCTGGTGGAACAGGTGCAGACCCTGGAAACCCTGCCCTATTTTATCTACCGCCTGCTGCGGGGAGCCTACATCTTTGAGGATCTGGCCTACCTAGAGATTCGCTACACCCCCTACCTACGCACGGATCCCAGCCTGGATGAGGCGGAGCGCCTCAAGCAGATGCGCCAGGTAATCGAGACGGTGGGGCAGGCCAGCCAGCAGCGGGAGTATCCCATCGTCACCACCCAGATCGTCTGTTTGCATTCACGCCTGCCCAGCCACATCAACCGGGCCATGGTGGAAGCTGCCGCTGAGTCGGAGTATGTGTGTGCCATCGACCTGGCCGGGGGAGACAAGCCCTACGGCGAACGGATGGACGAGTGGATTGAGCTGTTCAAGTATGCGCTGGCCCGCGGCCTGAAAACCACTGCCCACCTGTACGAAACTTTGGATGGCTGCTACCCACAGTTGCTGCCCTATGTCTCGCGGATCGGCCACGGCATTCAGATCCCCCTCCACTATCCAGAATTGCTGCCGGAGCTGGCGCGGCGAGGACAATGCCTGGAAGTTTGTCCCACCACCTATCTAAAAACGGGAACTCTGCCCAGTTTGGAGCCCCTCAAGATTGTCTTTGACCGCTGCTTTGAGGCGGGGGTGGATATCGCCATCTGCACCGACAACGCCGGCTTGCACAATGTGCGGCTGCCGTTTGAGTACGAAAACCTGCTAACCCACGACATTATCGATTTCGAGCAGCTCAAACACTGCCAGGAAGCAGCTTTTCGTCACGCTTTTGCCTGGCCCTATAAGGGGCGTCCGGCCTCATTGTTGTCGGAGTTGCAGCAGGGGGTATCTGCTTCTTTGGTGGCTCTCTGACCGCCTCAGCGGGATGGAGTCCTTGTTTTTCATCCCGACTTCTCGAAAACAGGGAAGGGATCCGTAACAGAGACAGGGGCAGCTTTCGCAAGGGAAATGACCGCTTGGATCCCTTGTGCAGAGCGATGTTGAGCGGCATCTGAGGGTGGATAGAGCCCGACAGAATCCAATGCTGAGTCTACTGAGCCAAACATGAAGGTTTATATCAGCGCCGATATTGAAGGGATCGCCGGCATCAGCCATTGGGATGAGGCCACCATCGGCCAGCCGGGTTACGAGGCATTCCGAGAGCAGATGACCCGAGCAGTGATCGCGGCTTGTGAGGGATCCCTGGCTGCCGGAGCCACGCAGATCACAGTCAAAGATGCCCATGACTCAGGGCGAAACCTCATCCCCGAACGGTTGCCGGAGCCGGTGCAACTCATCCGCGGCTGGAGCGGCCACCCCTACTGTATGGTGCAAGAGTTGGATCGCAGTTACGATGCCCTGCTCCTAATCGGCTATCATGCCCGCGCCGGATCTGCTGCCAACCCCCTCGCCCACACCTACACCACCGAAGTTAGCCAAATCCGGCTGAACGGCCAGGCCATCGCCGAGTTTCACCTGGTCAGCCTCACGGCTGCCTATGAGGGAGTCCCAGTTGTGTTTGTAGCCGGAGATGCGGAGGTGTGTGCCGCAGCGAAAGCTTATGACGCCCACATCGAGACGGTGGTCACCCACAAAGGGATAGGCCAGTCGGTCATTGCGCCACATCCGCAGCAAGTTTTGCGGGCCATCCGCCAAGGTGTAGAGGGATCCCTGAGGCGGCTGTCGGCCTACCGTCCTCGCCCACTGCCGGATCACTTTCAATTGGAAGTGGACTACAAGGATCCCGCTCGGGCCTACCGCAAGTCTTTTTATCCCGGCTGCCGGTGGGTTGCCGATTCCACGGTTCGGCTGGAAGTTTCCGACTGGTTTGAGGTGTTGCGGGCTTTGGAGTTTATCGTGCTCACCTAGCCAGGGATCCAAGCGGCATCTCGATGAGGCGAGCAGCAGCTTCCCTGAGGCTGGTCTCGGAAAGGTCAGACAGCTCAATCCGGGCCCGAAGGCGATTGAAGTTTTGCTGCAGCCCGTGTCGATAGGTGGGGTCGTAGTGCTGCTCCAGCAACTCCTGCACAAACTGCGGCCAGTCTTGGGCGTCGATCAGCTCAAACCAACGCTGCAAGCGGCCCTGGCCAAGACGGGACTTCAGAGGCAGCAATTTCCCCTTTAGCGCTTGGGGGTGAGCAATCCAGTGGGGATAGTGGGCGATTAACCCCTTCACCCGCTCCTCTAGAGGCAACTGCACTTCGACACAGTCGGCTTGGGTAAGGGCTTGCCAAAGGGCAGGCGGCAGATGGAGCTGGCCCACTTTGGCACTCTCAGCTTCTACCCAGACTGGCTTGGCGGGATCCCACTGGAGAAAAACCTGCACCAGTTGACTTTCAAAGCTCTTCTGGCTGGGCTGCGGCACCCCCCACTCGGCCCCCAGGAGGGATCCCCGGTGACAGGCCAGCTTTTCCAGATCGAGGACTTGGGATCCCTGTTGGCGCAGATGGTGAAGCAACTGGGTTTTGCCGCTCCCTGTTGGTCCGCAGAGCACTCGGTAGGTAAATTCCTGGGGCAAGATCTGCAGCTGTCGGCGCACCCAGGCCCGGTAGGTTTTGTAGCCACCTTGCAAAACCGTAACCTGCCAGCCCACCTGGGACAACACCAATGCCAAGCTGGCAGAGCGCTGCCCTCCCCGCCAGCAGTAGATCAGGGGCCGGTAATCGCGATCTTTATCGGCAAAATGGGTTTGCAAGTGGCGACTGATGTTCTGGGCCACCAAGCTTGCCCCTCGTTTGCGGGCTGCGAAGGGATCCACCTGCTTGTAGAGCGTGCCCACCTCCGCCCGTTCTGTATCGTAGAGTACAGGCAAGTTGATGGCTCCCGGCCAATGATCCTCTGCGAACTCTGCCGGAGAGCGCACATCGATAATTTCGCTGTAGGTGTGCAGCCAGGGCTCTGCAGTGAAGTGAATCGGAGGAGACACAAACCTGTGGATGGAAATGGCAAGCTAGCGCAATCTTGAACAGTTTCTAGCTTAGCCAACGCTGCTGCTCAAGGAAGCCCAGGGCTAACCCTAGCCTATCCCCTCGCAGGTGGACTTCTCGCTTTTCCAGAAGTTTAGGCAAGGTCTCTGGAACATGCAGGATGCCATTTGCCGCTCTCAAAAAAGTTATAGAGGTTTTCAGGCTCTCCAGGTGCCACCTCAGATAGAAAGGTGAGCTCGGACTTTTTCTTCGTCCATTTGGTCAGTCGGCCCCTCCATGATAAGGGATCCATTTTCCATAAGATAAAAGTAATCGGCTAGGCTTTGGGCAAACTCAAAATACTGCTCCACCAGCAACACCGAAACGCCCCGCTCCTTTTGAATGCGGCTGATGGCTTCTTCGATCTCGATAATGATAGAGGGCTGGATCCCTTCTGTGGGCTCATCCAGGAGCAAAAGTTTGGGCTCTGCCACCAAAGCTCTGGCGATGGCCAGTTGCTGCTGCTGCCCACCGCTCAAATCCCCACCCAGCCGTTTAAGAAAAGAACGCAGAATTGGGAATAGGTCATAGACAAACTCAGGTATGATCCGTTCTCTGTCCGGTGCCGCTTCTAGCCCCACCAGCAGGTTTTCCTCAACCGTTAGGCGGGGAAATATCTCTCGACCTTGGGGTACATAGCCAATACCGGCGCGGGCTCGCCAATTGGGAGGGTAATGGTTGATAGGACGGCCCTCAAAAGCAATTTTGCCTGTGCAGTCTTTCAGAAGCCCCATCAGGGCTTTAAGCGTGGTGGTTTTGCCCATGCCATTGCGGCCCAGAAGGCAAACCGCTTGGCCGGGAAAGATCTTAAAAGAGAGATCCTTTACAATTAAACTCTGACCGTAGTAAACCCTCAAATCGGAGACCTCCAGAAGAGGCCCGGATCCATCTCGGGATAAGTTTTGTGTTGCGGTCGCGTTTTCCGTATTCATAGGCCTGCGCATGAGTCGATTAGATACAGAACTATAACCTCTTTGCTTAGTTTTTCCCCTTGTGGGATCCGAGATAGACCTCAATCACTCGCGGGTCGTTTTTCACATCCTCAAAGGTACCTTCGCACAGCACCGAGCCTTGGTGTAAAACGGTAACCTTGCGGGCAATTTGCCGGACAAACACCATGTCATGTTCGATCACCAAAATGGTGTGGCTTTGGGCTAAGGATTGAATTAACTCCCCTGTAGCTTCTGTTTCTTTATCTGTCATCCCGGCTACGCATTCATCCAGCAGCAGCAAATCCGGATCTTGAGCGATCACCATGCCGATCTCCAGCCATTGCTTTTCTCCGTGGGAAAGCAGCCCTGCCGGAACCCGATCCTTACGGCTGAGGCCAATGGTTTCCAAAAGAGCATCCGTTTCTTGTCGCAGATGCTTTTTGCCAAGTAGGGTGGAAAAAACCCTTTTGTCAGGGTTGAGGGATAGCTCCAAGTTTTCTCGCACGCTCAAGTTTTGATAGACCCGCGGCGTCTGAAACTTGCGCCCAACACCCAAAATCGAGATCTCATGTTCCTTGAGCTTGGTCAGATCTTTTCCTTTAAACAGCACCCGGCCTCGAGTAGGCTTAACCTTGCCCGTCAGCACATCGAGAAACGTAGTCTTGCCTGCCCCATTGGGGCCGATGACCACCCGGAGCTCCCCTTCCTCCAGAGAGAAGTTCAACCCATCTAAAGCCTTAAAGCCGTCGAAGCTGACGGTGAGATCCTGAGTTTGTAAAATTTGTCGGGTGGCGGTGGGAGCTGCAGTAAGCATGGGGATCACATCCAAGAACGGAAAGGGCAGAGGGCGAACAGGGTTCTCAACCCATCAAATAAACCCATCAAATAGGAGAGGAAACTTGGTATCGCTGGCTCACCCATGGGATCCTCTTACCTTAAACTTATATCTTGCACATAACTGACATCCTCAAGAGAAAGCCAGATTTAGGCTGGAGAAGTATTTGCCAAACGCCTGCGCCAAAGCTGGACAGTGACCCAAAGCTGCCTGCCTTGGGTGCGCACCCAACCCACCAGTCCATCCGGCAACACCAGCACCACCAGCAGGAACAATCCCCCTTGGAAAAACAACCAAATTTCGGGAAAATTTTCGCTCAGCAAGCTCTTGGCAAAGTTAACCAACAGAGCCCCCAGCACCGCCCCCACCAAACTGGCCCGACCGCCCACCGCCACCCAGATTACCATCTCAATGGAAAAGGGAACGGCCATCGCATTGGGAGAGATGATCCCAGTTTGCAAGGTAAACAAAGCTCCGGCAACACCTGCCAGGGCAGCAGACACGGCAAACACTAGCACTTTAAAGCCGGTGGGATCGTAGCCGGAAAAACGAACCCGCGGCTCGTCATCTCGAATGGCTACCAGGATCCGACCGAATAGGCCGCTGGTGAGCCAACGACAGAGAAGGTAAGCCAAAACCACCGCCAGAACTGTAGTGACATAGACAGCAAAGCGCATTTCGGACGAGTTGACATCTAGGCCAAACAAAGTCTGGAAGTTGGTCAGGCCGTTGGTGCCATTAATTAAGCGCTGTTGGCCGTTGAAGAAGTTAAAGAAAATGATCGTGGTGGCCTGAGTTAGAATGGAGAAATAAACCCCTCGGATGCGATTTCTCACCACCAAATATCCCAGGGCTGCTGCCACCAAAGCCGGGATCAAGACCACAGCAACAGCCGTAAACGGAAAAGAATAAAAGGGGTACCAAAACCAGGGCAATTCCGTTACCCCATAGAGGCTGAAAAACTCCGGTATCTGACCTTCCGGCAATTGCAATTTCAGGTGCATCCCCAGAGCGTAGCCCCCCAAGGCAAAGAACACCCCATGCCCCAGGCTGAGCATGCCGGTATAGCCCCAGATGAGGTCGATCCCCAAAGCTACAATGCTGAGGGCCAGAAACCGCCCCAACAAGTTGAGCCGAAAGCCAGACAGCACAGTTGGGGCCACAAAGATCAAGGCCAGCACCAAAACGATGAGGATCCCGGCCTCCCACAGAAGCTTGCGAGAAGAATTGGGATCCCCACCCGCGGCGGGAGCAGCCACTTCATGATCAGCACGGGGGGAATGAACCAGTTTCATGGGCTTTGTGAGGGAGTAGAAGATGGAGAGTCTGGTCCTAGAGTTTTCGCCAAGCGAGATCATTCCCTAGGCATCCACCATACGACCTTTTTCGGGGAAAAGGCCCCGAGGTCGCACCTGCAAAAAGGCCACGATCAAAGCAAAGACCATCACCTTGGCCATGCTCGTGGTGGCAAAAAAGTTGAGGGTATCGGTCAGGATGGGCACGTTGGGAAAAATCAAAGCCAGCGTCCCGGAACCGATGACAAAGTTGGCAATCCCGATCCCAAGCGCTGCCACAATGCTGCCCAAAAGCTTGCCGACACCCCCCACGACAACCACCATAAAGGTATCCACGATGTAGTTTTGGCCAGTGTTCGGCCCCACGGATCCCAGCAGGCTGACCGCTACGCCGGCCACTCCCGCCAGACCCGAGCCGACGGCAAAGGTGAGGGCATCCACCTTTTGCGTAGGGATCCCTACACAGGCGCTCATGGCCCGATTCTGGGTAACCGCCCGGATGCGCAGCCCCCAGCGGGTGCGCTGCAAGAAGAAGTACAGCCCTAGGATGCAGAAGACAGTGAGGGCGATGATAAACAGGCGGGTATTGGGCAAAAACAGGCTGCCCACCGGGATCCCACCCCCCAGCCAACGGGGAGCGGTCACATCTTTGTTCTGGGCTCCAAACCAGGGTTGAGTGACTGCTAAAGCATAGGTTTGCGCCAGCACCCGCCCCCCCACCGCTGCAATTGCCGTGGAAAGCACCAGTAGCAGCGCCAGCGTCCACCTTTTGAGGCGCGGCCAATCCGTTCGCCTGGCCAAGAGCCACCAGCCGCCAAAAAAGAGCACCGCGAAGGCCCCCAAGCGGAAAGCCAGCACCCAATTGACGCTGCGCACAAACTGCTGCAGGATCAGGCTCACGCCCCAGGTGGCCAAAAGGGTCTCCAAGGGTCGGCCATACAAAAAGCGGATCACCCCCCGCTCCAGGGCTAGTCCCACCAGAGCCGTGACGGCAAAGGCAGCTACCAAAGCTGGAAAGATGTACAGATCCCGCCAGGGATCCCCTAGGGGACGAAAGGCATTTTGAACCACAAAAGTGGTGTAGGCCCCCAACATCATCAGCTCCCCATGGGCCATGTTGATGACCCCCATGAGGCCGAAAACAATGGCCAAGCCCAGAGCGGCTATCAGCAAGACGGTGCCGATGCTAAGGCCGTTAAACAAGCTATCCAAGAGCAAGGTCATCGGCAGGGGATCCTCCTTCCAACTAAACTAGGGAGGCTAACCGAGCATCTAGGCGGGATCCCCAACCCTATCCAAACGGCAAGGAATCCCGCCCACAGCCACCAGCAGGGCTAGCTGACTTTGAAGCGACCGCCTTTAGCCGGATCCGACCAATCGCAGGCAAAGCCCTTGGTCTCTGCCACAAACTGGTTCCAGGGCTGTGGTTCCACGGCATCCGTAGAAAAGATGACATCAAACAAACCGTCAGAGCGCACCTGGCCGATCCGCACATACTTGGTCAGGTGGTGATTGGTGTTCATGGTTACCAAGCCTTCTGGGGCATCGAAGGTCTGGCCATAGGCTGCCTGCCGCACGGCGTCGATTTCCACTGTTCCCGCTTTTTCCACTGCCTGCTTCCAGATGTAAACCATGATGTAGGCGGCTTCCATCGGGTCGTTGGTGACGCGGTTTTGGCCGTATTCTGCCTTGAAAGCTTCCACAAACTTCTTGTTGGCAGGCGTATCCACCGTCATAAAGTAGTTCCAGGCGGCGAAGTGCCCTTCCAAGAATTCGGGGCCGATGGCCTGTACCTCTTCTTCAGCAATGCTGACGGACATGGAAGGATAGCGATCTGGCCCCAGCCCTGCCCCTTTCAACTGTTTGAAAAAGGCCACGTTGCTGTCGCCGTTCAAGCTGTTGTAGATCACACCGCCATTGGGAAGAGCGGCCCGGATCTTGCTGATGATGGGGGTAACTTCTGTGTTGCCCAAAGGCAGATAGTCTTCACCCACCACTTTGCCCCCCAGGGCTTCCAACTGGGCCTTGATGATGGTGTTGGCCGTGCGGGGGAACACATAGTCGGATCCCACCAGGAAGAACTCTTTGCCCTTGTTCTTGAGCAGCCATTCCACCGAAGGCTCGATCTGCTGGTTGGGGGCAGCGCCGGTGTAGAAGATGTTTTTGGAGCACTCTTGTCCTTCGTACTGCACGGGATACCAGAGCAGGTGCTGCTTGGATTCAAACACCGGCAAAACCGCTTTGCGACTGGCCGAAGTCCAGCAGCCGAATACCGTTGCCACCTTGTCCACATCGATCAATTTGGTGGCTTTCTCGGCAAAGGTTGGCCAATCGGAAGCCCCATCCTCGATAATCGGCTCGATCTGCTTGCCCAAAACCCCACCGGCGGCATTGATCTCTTTGATAGCCAGCTTTTCCGCATCCACCACGCTGGTTTCTGAAATGGCCATGGTGCCGCTGAGGGAGTGCAAAATGCCAACGCGAATGGTCTCTCCCTGGGCGTAGGCGGGCACAGACCGCTTCACCCAGATCTGCGGCCCCAGGGCCGCCCCGGCTCCGGCCAGAGCGCCCATTTTCAGCACTTGACGACGATTAAAAGATTGAGCCATCGGTGATCTCCGAAACGAAGTGAGTGCAAAGGGTGTTAAGAAGTCCAGTTGTTGCAGCAGCCCGGCCAACGGGGGGAAGCACCTAGCTCATCACCTCGCCCATGTGTTGAACCTGCCCAACTGCGCTCAGCTGAGGCTTTCACCGAATGCCTTCCCAACGTCAACAGGGGAAAGGCTAATCCTGCAGTCGAGAAAG
This sequence comes from Synechococcus sp. R3-13, assembly GCF_047462195.1. Taxonomy (NCBI): domain Bacteria; kingdom Bacillati; phylum Cyanobacteriota; class Cyanophyceae; order Synechococcales; family Synechococcaceae; genus Synechococcus; species Synechococcus sp. R3-13. The sequence goes on from NZ_JANSIO010000303.1 coordinate 9,129, forward strand.
CGTTGTGCATCCCTGTTGCCTTAACGTGTTCCATCAAACCCATTCGGCCCGGAGAGAATTGTATCGCGGGATACCTTTTCCCAGAATCCGAGCCTGTTCTCGGCTCCCTTTCCCCACAGGCTGTAGGCAAAGGCAGGGATCCCTTGCTGCCGGCATAATAGGGGTTCTGGGGTCGAGAATTAGTTGAGAGTTAACAGCTTATGGTGCAACAGGCTGGCTATGGATCTTGGCGATCCCCGATTACCGCTGACCTGGTGGTGACGGGATCCCTGCGCTTGGGACAGATGGTTTGGGATCAGGGGGATCTCTACTGGACGGAGGGCCGCCCGCAAGAAAAAGGGCGCAATGTGTTGATGCGGCGCTCTGCCGACGGGATCCTGGTGGAGCTGACACCGGCACCTTTCAATGTGCGGACACGAGTGCATGAGTATGGGGGTGGAGCTTATTGGGTGTCGGCAGGGGTAGTGTATTTTTGCAACTTCGCTGACCAACGGCTCTACCGCCTGCTGCCGGGTTCAGATCCCCAGCCCCTGACAGAAGCAGGCCCCTATCGCTACGCCGACGGGGTGGTGGATCGGGCGCGTGGACGCATCCTCTGTGTGCGGGAAGATCACAGCCGCCAGGGAGAGCCGGAAAACAGCCTTGTCTCGATTGACTTAGCAAGTGGATCCCAGCAGATTTTGGCTTCTGGGCACGACTTCTACGCCAGCCCGCGCCTCAGTCCAGACGGCCAGACCTTGGTATGGCTGACCTGGGATCACCCCCAAATGCCCTGGGACGGCACAGAGCTGTGGCGGTCTGAGGTGAACCCTGACGGCAGCTTGGGAGAACCTCAAAAGCTGGCCGGTGGCCCTGCCGAGTCGATCTTCCAGCCCCAGTGGTCACCGGAGGGGGATCTC
>NZ_JANSIO010000304.1:0-5061 GCF_047462195.1 Synechococcus sp. R3-13
CAGTGCGGGGCTCCTGCGATTTCTAGCTGAGGTGTGGCTCTTTGTGATGTGGTGAGGTGAAGCCAAGATGGACGTGATCCCAGATGAACCGATTGTGATTGCCAGCCTGCTGAGCCTGGCTTTGCTGGGGATCTTGATTCTGAACTTGGCAGGGCGTGGGTCTGGGGATGCAGATTAAAAGGTTGACAAGCTTACTTATCCTTCTTTAGGATTAGGATCGCCTTGTCGGAGAGCGCCCCCATCGTCTAGAGGCCTAGGACACATCCCTTTCACGGATGCGACAGGGGTTCGAATCCCCTTGGGGGTATTGGGTCAGAGTTATAAGATAAAGCCGTCAACAGGGGATCCCTGGCAGCGGTGACACCTTACTCAGACTTTACTCAGAGAGGCTTTGCCGCCACAAACCACTCCAGATACAAGCTGGGAGAGCGGGTCATCTGGGATCCCCATACAAGCGGCATGGGCAGCCAGCCAACTGCCACTCCGTCGAGGGGGATCCCTATTCCACCCTTACTCCTCAACAGGGGAAAAATCTCCAAAGCAGCGGCCTAGAAGGTTAGGCTTAGTTGTCCAATCGGCTACGGCTTGGGTTTGAGCAGACCTAGGGCCTGCCAGGATCAGGTGCTGGCCACCAGAGCTTCAGCCGGCGTGGCGGCGACCAACAGCTCATCTTTGATAAGCTCTGCCAGCTCCTGCAGTTGGCGAATCGCCTCTGCTCCTTCCAATTTCATGAGCTCTCGGTCATCCCGCATTTCTGTCCAGCTAATGGAGCATTCGGAAACCAAAAAGCGGATTAGGTGCCCCTCTCGTAAACTGACCATAAACGAGGCACTCTCGAAAGACGTACCACAGGTGTAGCAAGAGGCTGGGTAGCCCCGCTTCTCCAAAACGATGGCCAGAGCCTGCAAACTCATCACCAGATCTTGAACATAGCTGCGGTATTGTTCCGCCAACCGTGTGAACATCACACTCCTCCCTAACGGATTGGCACTTTTGGGGCTTAGCCTAGCTGCAAATGACCTAACTAGTAATTTATGCTTAGGACTAGGATTACATCTATCATAACAATCGACAACCCCTCAAGGAAGTGATTAAGGCCACAGAGTAGGCAAGGTCTACCTCAGTGAAATGTAGTATTCAACACTTCTCTTAACAAAGACATCAAAATTTACCTCGAGTCAATGCTCTTATCTATCGGGATCCTCACCCAGTGCTCGCCCAGTCTTTTCTCAAAATGGCTCAGCGGCTGCTCGCGTCATCAGGACAGAGGGCGGAAAGTTGCCTCAAAGCTTTCTCCTGCAAGGGTTTCAACCATCGAGAAGCGGGACGTAGTCTTTTGACAAGAGGCCAGCGCGTTAGAGTGTCCAGTGGGCTAAGGCTTGCAGACGAATGGGGATTAAAGTAGGTTCCCACCCGGTTATGCTGAGAAAACTCTCGGCATGGACAATTGAGAACGAACGGCTCGATGCTGACACCTGTTGATCTGGAGAAACGAGTGGCTTATTTTCAGAGTCCCCAAGCCATTCGGGATCGCTGTCAGTTGCTATTTGAAAGGGTTTTGGCCGGTGAATCAGAGCATTTTCGCCTCGACCTGAACCGGCTGGGATCCGTAGCCGACTATGTGATCACCACAATGCGGGCCCATTATCCCACCGGGGAAATTCCCTTCCACAGCCGCTGGCAACATTTTCAAGTGGGATCCGGGGAGCGCCTAGCCCGTCTGGAAAATCGACTTAAAGACATGGATCCGCTGGAGCGGCTGCGATGCAAGTGGGATCTCGCCATAGTCAGCGTGTTGCTGGACGCAGGGGCAGGCTCTGCCTGGAAGTACCGGGATCCAGAAGGTCAGGCGGTGGTGGGTCGTTCCGAAGGTTTGGCCTTGGCCAGTTTCGACTGGTTCTGGCGAGGTGGGTTTTCCAGCGATCCCCAACAGCCTCTGCAAGTGGATGCGGCGGCCCTGGAGCGGATCACCTCGACGGATTTGGCAGCAGCTTTCCAGGTGGGGCCGGAAAATCCTTTACTGGGACTGGAGGGGCGCTGGCAACTGCTGCAAAGGTTGGCACAAACTTTGCGGGCTCAACCTCATTACTTTGGATCTGGTCACAATCTTCCTCGTCCAGGCCGGTTGTGGGAAGCAATCCAACCCGAGGATCCCAGCCGTGGGATCAAAGCAGCACAGGTCTTCCAGGCAGTTCAGAGGGGGTTTAGCTCCATTTGGCCTGGGCGAGTCTCGCTGGCCGGGATCCCTCTGGGGGATGTCTGGCCCTATCCCCACCTGCCCCAAACAGAGCCGGGGAGCCATTGGGTGCCTTTTCACAAGTTGTTGCAGTGGATGACCTATTCTCTGCTGGAGCCGTTGCAGCAGGAGGGGATCCCGATCTGGGGTTTGGATGAGCTGACGGGTTTGGCGGAGTATCGCAACGGGGGGCTGTTTGTGGATTTGGGGGTGATCCAGCTCAAGCAGCCGGAGATTGGGCAGCAACCGCATCCCCCAGATTCGACGGTGATTGTGGAGTGGCGAGCCCTGACGGTGATTTTGCTGGATCAAGTTGCCTCCTTAATCCGGGAAAGGCTTGGCTGCTCTGCCCAGGAGTTGCCCCTGGTGAAAATACTGCAAGGGGGAACCTGGACGGCAGGACGGCAAATAGCGGCCCAGCTTAGGCCAGATGCTTCTCCTCCCATCCAACTGCTCAGCGATGGCACGGTTTTTTAGGGATCCCCTTTCGAGATTCTTAAGAAGTTCTGTAATAATCTCAGGGCCAAATCAGGACGGGATCCCCAGTGCAGATGCAGGTACGAAGCGTGAAGGCGCTCGGTGGCCCATCCTTCCTGTTGAAGCTGGGCGGGGGATCCCCAGCTGTAGATTGGGCTGGGGGAGATGGGGGTGCTGCGGGAGCGGTGAAATTCATGCCCGCGCAGGCGATCCCCAGCTGGCGCCAGCAGGGTTGGGCGCAAAACGGCAGCTGCGCGGTAGCCCAAACATAGCCGGTTGGCCATGTCTACTGTGATGGGCAACAGCCCGGCCATCGGGTAGGTCTTTCCCTGAAAATCGGTGAGGGATTGGCCCAGCACCATCAGTCCGCCACACTCGGCATAGAGGGGTGGGTGGGTGGGCGGGGGAGGTTGTTGGTTAATTCTCTCAGATAGAGGTGCTGCAAACAATTCCGGGAACCCTCCCCCCAGCAGCACGCCGTCGCAGGGCTCCGGCGGCCATAGTCCCACCTGGAGGGGGGAATACTCCAGCAGCTCGGCCCCACAGGCCCGCAACAGATCCAAGTTGTCGGCGTAGTAGAAGTTAAAGGCGTGGTCTTGGGCCACCGCCACCCGTACCTGTTCGCAGCGGCGGGGCGGAGTCCTTTCGGTGAGAGGGGGGATCCCTGGCCACAGCTCTCCTACCGCTGGAGGAAGCCTCCGAATGAGGGGCAATAGGCTATCCCAATTGACGTGTTGCTCGGCCAGCTCGGCCCAGGCAGCTTGCCAGTGGGGGAAGTGATCCAGTTCTGAGACAGGCACCAACCCCAGGTGTCGGCTGGGCAACCGCAAATCCTCCCGCCGGGGAAACTGGCCCAAGACTGGGATCCCCGCTGCAGCCGCTGCCTGCTGCAAGATTTGTCCATGCCGCTCCGAGGCCACCCGGTTGAAAATCACCCCAGCAATGGAGAGGCGGGGATCCCAGCGGCTCAAGCCGTAGAGCAAAGCGGCCACCGTCGTTCCCATGCCGCTGCCATCGATCACCAGCACCACAGGGATCCCGAGCAGGCGGGCCACATGGGCGCTGCTGGCAAAAAAAGGCTCCGTTCCGCCCTCGGGGAGGGGCAGGGATCCCGGCGCTCGTCCATCGAAGAGGCCCATTACCCCCTCCACAATGGCTCCATCCTTGCCCTGGCAATGGTGGCGAAAGCAGCGCTGCACAAAGTCCTCGTCGGTCAAGAAGGGATCCAAAGTGCGACAGGGGATCCCGCTCACCGCCGTGTGAAACAGAGGATCAATGTAATCCGGCCCCACCTTGAAAGGTTGGATGCGCAGGCCCCGTCGCCTCAGAGCGGCCAACAGAGCCAGAGTGATGGTGGTTTTGCCGCTGCCGCTTGCTGCCGCCGCCAGCAGAATGGCCATCTTTCCTGCCCAAGGGTTAGAACTCGATGCCGATTTGCGCCTTGATCCCCTGGTCACGGAAGGGATGCTTGACCAAAGTCATCTCCGTCACCAGATCGGCTCGGTCGATCAACGCTGCCGGCGCGCCCCGCCCCGTCAAGATCAGGTGAACCCGCTCCGGTTTCTCCGCTAGCCCGGCCAACACCCTGTCCGGCGAGAGATATCCCAACTTGAGGGCGACATTGATCTCATCCAGAAGCACCAACTGAAACTCCCCGCTGGTGAACAGCTCCCGCCCCTTTTCCCAGGCCGCCTGTGCATGGGCGATGTCTCGCTCCCGGTCTTGGGTTTCCCAGGTAAAGCCCTCTCCCATGGCGTAAAAAGCTATTTTCCCCAGGCCCAGCTCTGGATGCTCGGCCAATTTCCGCAATAGCTTGGCTTCTCCTGGATCCCAGGCCCCCTTGATAAATTGCACCACCCCCACCGACAATCCCTGGCCGAGGGCGCGGAAGATCATGCCAAAGGCAGCCGTGGTCTTTCCCTTGCCCTGCCCGGTGTGTACGATGATCAAGCCCTTGTCATCTCGCATGCCCGACAGACGCTGCCGCTGGATCTGCTGGCGTTTTTGCATTCTTTGGCGGTGCCGCCAGTTTGGGTCGGCCTCTGCGCCCGGTGAAGACTCCGCACCGCTATCGCAAGCGTCCTCAAGTTCTGTTGTCGAGAGGGGTTGGGATCCGGAAGCCGGTGCAGGCCAGCCAGACAGGGCGGGTTGGGCCATAATCATAAAAATTGAGATTCGCCACACAAGCTGAGGGGAAGGTGCTGTGCCTACGGCAGGGGAACTGCACCGCTGACGCGACTGTTAGGGCAAACTCAAGTTCCCCCACAGCAGACCGCCTCCATCCTAATCCCTCATCTGGTTGCATTGGCTGGGATCATGAGAGCATGACTCTAGTCAATAATAAGCTC
>NZ_JANSIO010000305.1:0-5273 GCF_047462195.1 Synechococcus sp. R3-13
TGGCCATGCGGCTATCGACAGGAATAAACCCCCGTTTGCCGGTGTCGATGCCCAGCTCGGCCAAGCCCAGCCCCTCTGAGACCGGGATCCGACCGGCAGCCACCAAGCAGCCATCCACCTGCAGCGTCTCGCCGTTGGAGAGGTGAATCGTTACTGGCTGGCCAGGGATCACCTGCTTGGCCGTGATCCCCACGTAGGTCTGGATTTGCCTGGGCTTAATCAGCACCCGCTGGGCCAGGCGGGCAATATCGGGGTCAAAGGCCGGCATCAGGGTCTCCAGGGCTTCGATGAGGATGACCTGGGATCCCAAGGCAGTGTAGATGTCGGCAAACTCCTGGCCAATGTAGCCGCTGCCGATAATCGCTAGGCGCTCCGGGATCCACTCCAGCCGCACCGCCTCGTCGCTGGTGAACACCGTCCGGCCATCCACCTCGATGCCAGGGGGCACAAAGGGGCGGGAGCCCGTAGCAAGAATAACATCCTGCGCCGTGTAGGTATAGGATCCCTTCTCTTCCTGGACTTCCACCTGCTGGGGTGCCACCAACTTGCCCCGCCCTCTCAGGATTGTTACCCCCAGCCTCTCCAGGGAGCGGGTCATGTCGGCGCGGATTTTCTCCACCACTTGGGCAGCATGATTGGCAATAGCCTCTCGGTTCACCTGAAGGGATCCCACTTGGATGCCCAGCCCAGAGCTATGTTGCAGTTCCCGCAGGCGTCCTGAGGCGGCCAGCAGAGCCTTGGAGGGGATGCAGCCGCGGTTGATGCAGGTGCCGCCCATTTCTGCACCTTCGACGATGGCGGTCTTCAGGCCAGATTCGACCGCATGTAAAGCAGCGCCGTGGCCGCCGACGCCGGCACCGATGATGATTACGTCAAAATCGAAGCTCATGGCGAGATTGGATAACCAGTGCCTCATTTTCTCACCTTGTTGGCCTTCCCAGAAACCTGGCTAGGGGCACCCAAGCCATGCAGTAGCATAGAGTCGCTTGTAGGCGGGTGGGGGTACACATGACACTCCAAGCTTTGATCTTCGATGTGGACGGCACGCTGGCGGACACGGAGCGGGATGGTCATCGCGTGGCCTTTAACGCTGCCTTTGCCGAGGCAGGGCTGGACTGGCACTGGTCGGTGGAGCTCTACGGCCAACTCCTGGCCATTACGGGGGGCAAAGAGCGCATTCGCCATTTCGTTGCAACCTGCCAGCCGCCGCTACCCCCTGGTGAAGATTTAAATGCCCTCATTGCCCGGCTGCACCAGGCCAAAACCCGCCACTACACTGCCCTATTGGCCCAAGGGGGGATCCCACTCCGCCCAGGGGTGAAGCGCCTCCTGCAGGAGGCCAGAGCTGCTGGGATCCGCTTGGCCATTGCCACCACCACCACGCCGGAAAATGTAACAGCCCTTTTGGAGCACACACTGCCGGAGAGCCTAAGCTGGTTTGAAGTGATCGCTGCCGGCGATATTGTCCCCGCCAAAAAGCCCGCCCCCGACATCTACTTCTACACCCTGGAACAGATGGGGCTGCCCCCCCAGGCCTGCCTGGCCTTTGAAGACTCGGAGAATGGGCTGCGCTCGGCCCAGCAGGCCGGTATTCCCACTGTGGTGACGGTAAACGACTATACCCGGGATCAGGATTTTTCCGGGGCGGCTCTGGTGCTGGATCACCTGGGGGAGCCTGAGGATCCGTTTCGGGTGTTGGCGGGAACGGTGGGATCCCACCGCTACTTCACCCTGGAGTTGGCCCGACAGATCCATGCTCAAGTTGCCCGGTCTGGAGTGGGAAGCTCATGATGGCGTCAGATCTCCAAGACCTGCGGCAGCGCCTAGAGGCTCATCTGCAGCAAGTGGCCCAGCCCCGGGATCCCGACTGGTCGCCCTTGGGCCATCAGCAGGTGGAGCGCTACATCCAAGAGCAGCTCTCTGGCTGGGGATCCCTGGAGTCCTTCCTCTTTGAGGCCGGTGGCCGCCTGCACCGCAACTGGATCTTGAAATTGCCGGGATCCCGTTCTGGTCGCCCGCCCATTCTCATTGGGGCCCACTTTGACGCTGCCCCGGCAACCCCTGGAGCAGACGACAACGCCAGCGGCATAGCGGTGTTGCTGGAGTTGGCCCGCCATTTTGCTGCCGAGCCGGCTTCTTCTCCGCTGTGGCTGGTGGCCTTTGACCTGGAGGAGCGGGGAATGGTGGGCAGCACAGCCTACGCCCGCTTTCTTAAACAGCAGCGCCAGCCCCTGCGGCTGATGCTCTCTCTGGAGATGCTGGGCTACCGGGATCCCGCCCCCGGATCCCAGGACTATCCCGCCGGCCTTGAGAAGCTTTACCCCAACCGGGGAGATTACATTGGCCTTATTGGCAACTGGCCCACCTGGGGGGATCTGCTCAAGCTGCAGCGTGATTTTCAAAAAGCGGGGATCCCTTGCTGTTGGTTGTTGGCCGGGCAGCGGGGCCTAATCCTGCCTGCCACTCGCCTGAGCGACCACTCCCCCTTTTGGGATGCGGGCTACGCCGCCGTTATGGTTACCGACACCGCTTTCTTGCGCAACCCCCACTACCACAAGCTGAGCGATACCTTGGAAACCCTAGATCCAGATTTCCTGACGGGGGTCTGCCAGGGCTTGATGGCCGGGATCCGCTCGCTGTAGCTCTTCCAAACACCACAGTCGTTCAACAACAAGTAGCGTGCGTTAAGTCCTAACTCCCCTCTCTCTGGAAGGAGGCTGGGGGTAAGGGTAGAGTTGGCATCCTCAGTACGGAGATTTCTCCAGGGGGTTCGCGATTCTGCGACCGAGTCCTTTGCTGAAGAGGGGAGACAATAGACGAGAGTAGTAGCAGGGAAAAGGTTAAAAAACCTGCCTTGGCACTGTAAAACTCAGCAGGAGATTGCGTATGAGCGCTTTTGCCCAAGCTCCCAAAAAGTGTGTTTCCGCCGCCTTCAAAGAAGAGGGCAAGCTGCAAGAGTGTATCCAGCGGCTTTTGAACCGTGGCATTCCCAACGATCGCATCTCCATTATTGGCCGCAACTTTCAAACCGAAGCCAAAATTACCGGGTTTATCACCCGCAAAGAGGTGGTTCTGGACGGTCTGACCAATGGGGCCATCTATGGATCCCTGTTCGGATCCCTGCTGGGGCTGCTCACTGGCGTGGGGGTGCTGTTCATTCCCTTTTTGGGGGCAGTGGTGGCCGCTGGGCCTCTGGGAGCCGCTTTGTTGGGGGCAACGGGCGGCGCTTTGTACGGAGCACTGGGAGCGGGCCTGGGATCCGCCCTGATTGCCTTGGGTATGCCGCAGGAGAAAGCCGCCATCTACCAAACCCGGGTACAGGCGGGCGAGTTCTTGTTGGTGGTGCAAGTACCGGAAGAGAAGTCGGGCGAAATTTACTGGCTGCTGCAGAGTGCTGGCGGAGAGGAAGTTTCCATTGCCGACTTGAACTTGCCCGGTGAGCCAGAGGGAGACTTAACCCCAGAGAGCATCTCGCCGGAAATCCGCGCTGACCTCTCGGAAGAAGCGCAGCAAACCTTTGTGGAAGCCTACAACCAAGCCAAACAAGAGAGCAATAACTCCACCCATGCACTCCTCAAAGCTTGGGAAAAGGTCAAGCAAATTTTCACACGAGATGAGAAAGGGATCTTCTCCAAACGCAAGCCCTAGCCCAAAAAGTTTCCGAAGTAGCGAGAGCACAGTAAAGCGCCATCTCGCCGCTCTGCCTGTACGTGTTCTGGGTCTGCTCCAATTTTTTAGCTGCAACCTTATATCCTGAGAATAGCCCGAAAAACTCTAACCTAACCTTGCAGGGGTGAGCCTATGGCTGCAAGTGACTTCAAGGATTACTACAAGATCCTGGGCGTCAGCAGAGATGCCTCTGCCGAGGAAATCAAGCGCGTCTATCGCAAGTTGGCCCGCCAGTATCACCCCGACGTGAACCCCGGCAACAAGGCGGCAGAGGAGCGCTTCAAGGAGATCAACGAAGCCTACGAGGTGCTCTCTGATCCAGAGAAGCGGCGGCGCTACGACCAGTTTGGGCAGTACTGGCAGCGGGTGGGTACTGGTTCTGCTGCTGGAATGCCGGGCATGGAGGGCTTCGCCCAATACGCCAGCTTCGAGGAGTTTATCAACGAGCTGCTGGGCCGTATGGGATCCCGCCGCAGCGGGTTCCAGGGCTTCGCCGGCGGCTTTGGGCCGTTTGTTTCGGTGGATTTGCCGGGGCAGGATGTGGAGGGCACTCTGGGTCTCAGCTGGGCAGAAGCTTTCCACGGCACCCAGAAACGGCTGAACCTAGATGGAGAAACGCTAACCATCCGCATTCCCCCCGGTGCCAAGCCGGGCAGTCGCATCCGCGTCAAGGGCAAAGGCCAGGTCAGCCCCTTTGGCGGGCCAAGAGGGGATCTCTACCTCACCCTGGAGCTGCCCCCCCATCCCTTCTTCCGCTTTGACGGAGACAACCTCCTCTGCGAGCTGCCCATTACTCCTGACGAGGCGGCTTTGGGAGGGACGGCGGAAGTTCCCACCCCTACGGGTCGCGTGCAACTGAGGATCCCTGCCGGGGTAGACAGCGGCCAAACCCTGCGGCTGCGGGGCCAAGGCTGGCGGGATCCCCAAGGCCATCGGAGCGACCTGCTGGTGCGGCTGAAGGTGGTGGCACCCAAATCCCTTTCCCAGACCGAGCGGGATCTCTACGAAAAGCTGCGCCAAAGCCGTAGCTGGGATCCCCGCGCCCACTTGCAGGAGGTGAGTCTATGAGTTTGGCCATTGTGCGGGTAGAAGAACGGCTCTATACCTTCGAGCAGGCCACGGAACTGCTGGGGATCCCTCCCCACCTGCTGGAATGGCTGCTGGCCCAAGGCTTAGTGGAGGCCGAGAGCAGCTACCTGACCCCCCAACAGCTCAGGCGGTTGTTGCAAATGAGCCGCCTACACCGAGACTTGGGGCTTAACTGGACGGGGGCAGCGATGGTCTTGGACATGGCTCAGGAAATTGCCCGGCTCAGGGGGCAACTGCGCCACTACCGCGGATTTTGAGGCTGCCCAGCCAACCCATCAAGGAGATAAACTTCGATGAACCCTATGGAACAGATCATCCGACGTAGCCAAGTGGTGGGCCTGCTGGCCCTCGATGGCAGCACTGCTACCGCCTTGGGTACCGTAGAAGAAATCTGGGTTGACCCAACAGGGCGGGTATGCTACTTCACCAGCCAGCAGGGGTACACCCCCCTGGAGCAGATTTCTCTCATCGGGCCAGACGCGCTGCTGACCTACTCCACCGTTTTTGCTACCCCC
>NZ_JANSIO010000306.1:0-8030 GCF_047462195.1 Synechococcus sp. R3-13
GTTCAGGAGAGTTCAGCGTGAATGTATCAGCACTCCCATCAACGCTGAGGATATGAAGGGCATACCGGCCATTTTTTGGGGGTTGGGCCTCAGTTTCGCATTTTTGTGCCACACTGGTGACCTCTACCACCACCACAGGGGGGCTGGGCAACCCGCTGTTGGCCACCGGCGAAAACGTCACTTCTCTGCTGCTGGCGGTGGTGGCGATGCTGTTGATGGGTTGGCTCGTGCGCTGGCTGGGCAAACGGGCGTTGAAACTGGGGTTCCGCAGCAGAAATGCCGCTCCCAAGTCTCAGGGATCCCCGCCGACGGCTGTTCTACACTGGAGAAGGTTTTAACTGGATGGTTTTGCCATGCCGCCTCGCTGGCCCCGGAAGCCCTCCCGTCGGGATCCCGAATTTCGCAAGCTGGATGATCGCTATACCTATGCCGCCCACCTGTCTGTTTTCCTCTGCAGCGGGTCTGGGCTGGTGTTTTTTCAGCAACTGTACCGGGCGGATTGGCCGTGGCTGGTGCCCCTGTTGGGCTGGTGGGCTTTGGGGTTGGGGATCCACAGCTTCTGGATCTTTTTTGTGGCCCGCTATCCCGTCGAGGCCGGCTTTGGGGAGCTCACTCCCGGCGCGCACGAAAACCCAACAGCCGCGGAGACGGATCCCTCCAGAGCCAGCTAGGACTTAGAGAGGGGATGATCCCCTTGCTCCTGTTCTCAGCCAGGGGAGGTAGAAGCTCCACCTGGTCGTCGTTGTCGCTGCAGCAGCAGGGGGGAGAGGTCGCTCTCGTCGTAAATATCCCCCACCAGCTCCTCCAAAATGTCCTCCAGCGTGATGAGGCCGGTGGTGCCGCCAAACTCATCCACCACGATCCCCAGGTGTTGGCGAGAGCGCAGCATTTCCTTGAGCAACAAGCTGACCCGCTTGGTGTCCGGCACAAAAAAAGGCGGTGCCATCGCCTGGGTCACTTCGGCATTGCCTTTTTGATCGAGATAGCGCAAGGCTTGCTTGAGGTGGATAATGCCGACGATCTCGTCCTTGGATTCTCCCTGCACGGGGATGCGCGAGTAGCCCGTTTCCAAACAGAGCTTCACCACATCCTGCAGTGTTTTGTCGTGGGAGATGGTCTCCATTTTAACTCTGGGCTTGGCCACGTCCCGCGCTTGGAGTAAGTCCAAAGCCAAGGCCCCACGGAACAGCCGCCGTTTTTGCCAATCCAGCAGCCCCCGCTGCCCCAACACATCGATCAACAGCTCCAAATCCTTGAGAGAAGCAGTGGCCGTCAGCGGGGAGAATTCCAATAGATTGAAGAGCCTGCTGACAACCCACTCAAAAGCGTCGATAAAAGGGCGCAGCAGCACCGATAGGACATGAACAGGCCGCACCACCCAGCGGAACACCCCTAGCGGATGGCTCACCGCCAAGGACTTTGGGGCTACTTCTCCAAAGAGGAGCACCACAATTGTGGTGGGCACGGTGGCGGCCAAAGCTCCAATCTGGGTTCCCAACAGTTCAATGGAGAGGGTTGTGGCCAAAGCGGCAATGCCGATGTTGACAAAGTTGTTCACCAGCAACAGGGTGGTGATCAGCCGCGAGCGCTGTTGTTGGGCCAGTCGATACAAGCCCTGTGGATCCCCTTGTTCTTCGATCAGGGATTCCAAGCGCAGGTTGTCCATGGCCGTGATGGCGGTTTCGGCGCCAGAGCAAGCTCCTGAGAGAAGCAGCAGAAAGGCCAAGAGAAAGACATTAACCATAGCGCTCCGTTCGCGACGGCGGAACGGGATACAGGTAGCATTGGCTCATCGAGAGAAAAGCGGGTCGGCCTATTTCCATCATCAACGGGATCCCCTCCGGCACCTCAACACCTCGGTGGTTTTGCCAAAGTTCATCACTCAACCCATAGCTCGGCATCCGTGCCCCCTCATCAACTGCATCTTCAACGAAAATCTTCAATGAGAAATGAGAGAGGGATCAAGCTGTTCAAACCGGCCAGCTCCCTGAAAATCATGCGGAAATCTGACTTGTCCCGTTGATTTAGTCTTGATTGAGTCAAAGCTACTGATCTAAACGGGCCGGGCCAGATCGCTCCAAAAGCTGCCGGTACAACATGACAATCTTGTCTTGCACCTCGGATTGGCTCAGGTGATCTGTGTCGATCAAGATGGCATCGGGGGCAGGCCGCAAGGGAGAGATGAGCCGTTCGCTGTCGCGGCGATCCCGCTGCTCGATTTGCGCTTTCAATTCTTCAAGGGGTACCATTTGCCCTTGAGCTTGGAGTTGGTGTTGCCGACGCTGCGCCCGCTCCCCGACAGAAGCAGTCAAAAAGACCTTCAACTCTGCATCGGGAAAGACGTGGGTGCCGATATCCCGTCCCTCTAAGACGGCACCGCCATCCCGGCCAATGCTGCGTTGCCGCTTCACCAGCTCCTGGCGTACTCCCGGCACTGCCGCCACGTGAGAGACCCAGCGGGTCACCTCTGGGGAGCGGATGGCCTGGGTAATCTCTTCGCCATCGGCCCAGATGCGGGTCGGCTCTGTCGAAGAGGTGCCACTTTGCAGGGTGAGCTGGGTTTGGGCGGCCAGTTGGGTGAGTTGCTCGGCATCGTCCAAAGGGATCCCCCGTTGCAGTGCCAGCCAGGTGATGGCTCGATACATGGCCCCCGTGTCCAAGTACAAAAGCTGCAGCTGGGCGGCTACTGCCCGCGCCACGGTGGATTTTCCGGCTCCAGCCGGGCCGTCGATGGCAATCAGCGGGCGACGCGGGGGAGAGGTCGTGCCGGAAGAGGGCGGTGCCGCATGCTGGACTCTCTCCGGCGAGGGATCCCCTTGCTCTGGGGAAAGGAGCAGGTTGTCGATCAGGCGAGTCTGCCCCACATAGGCAGCAATGGCCAGCAGGCCCTTGTCTTCCACCCGCGGCAGCGGCTGTAGCGTTTGGGGATCCACCAATTCCAGGTACTGCAGTTGCAGCTCTGGGGTATGCTCCAGCTCAGCACGGGCGGCGGCAAGGATCCCTTCTGCTGAGGGATCCCCGGCCTGCCAATGGTCATATCCCCGACGCAAGGCCCGGTACAGCCCGGCAGCCACCTGTCGTTCAGCAGCAGAAAGGTAGCGGTTGCGGGAGCTACAGGCGAGGCCATCGGCTTCTCGCACCGTGGGGCAGGGAACAATCGTGGTGGGTATTTGCAGATCCCGAACCAAACGCTGAATGATCGCCAGTTGCTGGGCGTCTTTTTGGCCGAAGTAGGCCCGCTGCGGCTGCACCAGGTTCAGCAGTTGCAGCACAATGGTGGCTACACCGCGAAAGTGGCCAGGTCGGTGGGGGGCGCAGAGGGTCTGCAGAAGGGATTCGGGGGGCATGACCCAGGTGCGGTCGCTTCCGGTTGCGGGGTCGGCTCCCATCTCTTGCGGGTCAGGGGCAAAGACCACATCCACATCTGCTGCCTCGCACAAGGCCCGATCCCCCTCCTCGTCGCGGGGATAGCGATCCCAGTCTTCGTTGGGGCCAAATTGCAGCGGATTGACGAAAATGCTGACCACCGTGTGGTCACACTCTTGCCGGCAGCGGCGGATTAGGCTGAGATGGCCCTCATGCAGGGATCCCATCGTGGGCACCAAGCCGATGGTGGATCCCCGCCAATTGGCTACCTGCTCCCGCAAAGCAGCGACTGTGCGCAGCCAGTGCATTGCCATGCCACCTCAATCTCTCTCTCCCCTATGGGTTTTCTCCAACCCCCCCAAAGGCTGCTCCTACAGGCCGATCTTGTTGCTGCGTTGATACTGCCTGTAGGCTGCCACGAACAAGCCTGCCAAGGTGACCACCACCATGCCCAAGACGATCCCCAACAAAATCGGCTCGATCACAACACAGACCTCCCAGTTCAAACCTAGATCATGATAAGCCAAGCCCAAACCTATCCTCACCGTTCCTTGCCAAGGAAATCGAGGGGGGATCCCCTAATAAAATGCAGGGGATCCGCGAAGCCGTTGAGATGGCATACCCATAGCCCATGAGGTCAATTGTCTTGTCCGGGGATGGCGGAGACTTGAAGGAGTGCCTGTCCAAACTGGAAGAGCAACTGCGCCCTTTGGCAGACAAGGCCGTTCCCCTGCTGGTGGCAGACTCCGATCCGGTGCAGGTGTGGGCGGCAGTTTTGACCTGCCAACGCTTGGGGATCCCGCTGTTCCTGGGTAATCCCCACTGGGGAGAACGGGAATGGGGACAGGCTTTGGCGGATATGGGATCCGGCTGGTGCTGGCGCCAGGGCCGACTGGAAGGGGATCCCGCCCCCTTGAATCTGCGCCTGCGGGATTTGCGGGAAGCTGTGCCCAGCTCCCATTGGCCGCTGATCGGCATCCCCACGGGTGGCTCTGGCGGCCAAGTGAAATGGGCCCTGCACTCTTGGCTGACCCTCAGTGCCTCGGCCAAAGCCCACCAACAGCACTTTGCCGTCGGGCCTGTACACAGCTATTGCCTTCTGCCCTTGTACCACGTCAGCGGCTTGATGCAGGCAGTCCGCTCCTGGCTGAGCGGTGGGCAGTGGGTTGTCTGGGATTGGAAACGGCAACAGCAGGCCAAGGCTTGGGATCCCCCTTTGCCGGGGAGCTTTCTATCGCTGGTGCCCACTCAGTTGCAACGGCTGTTGCTCAGCGCCCATCCGGGAGTTTTGGAGAGCCTGCGCCAATTTCGGGCCATTTTGGTCGGCGGTGGCCCCACCTGGCCCAGCCTGAGACAACAGGCCCGGCAACTTCACCTTCCTCTTGCCCTCACCTATGGCACGACGGAAACGGCTTCCCAAGTCTGTACGCTGTTGCCGGAAGCGTTTTGGCAAGGCAACGATAGCCTGGGCCGGCCCTTGCCCCACGCCAAGCTCCAGATCCGCAGCCCACAAGGGGATCCCTCCGTGGGCACCCTTCACATCTGGGCAGAGTCGCTGGCGCTGGGCTACTACCCTCAGCCCACACATGGCTTGCAGGAATGGCAGCAGCAAGGCTTCGCCCCTGGCGATTTGGGCTACCTAGACCCCCAGGGATGTCTCCATTGGCTGGGTCGAGCCGATGACCTAATCCTAACCGGCGGGGAAAAGGTGATGGCTGCAGAAGTGGAAGGGGAGATCCGAGCCAGCGGCTGGGTGGAAGATGTGTGCGTGTTGGGCCTACCGGATGCCGAATGGGGGCAGCAGGTGGTGGCGGTGGTCGTCCCCAAAACGGGGATCCCGGCAATCCCCAAAGAGCTGGAGATGCACCTGAAGCAACACCTAAGCCGCCAACTGAGTCCCTTCAAGCACCCCAAGCACTGGCTGTGGTGTACGGGGATCCCGCGCAACCCTCAGGGCAAAGTCAACCGCCAACAACTCCGGCAGTGGGCAGCTCAGACGTTGGGGATCCCAACGCAGGCAAGTTAGCGGGATCCCTCCCGAATGCCCAGACGGGCTAAATCTCGCTTGATTTCAAAGGCCAATTCTCGGTTGTGCGGCTCCGTGGCCAAAGCTTTTCTCAAGTAGGCTTCCGCCTGCTGATAGCGCCCCTCGTAGATCAAATGGTTGCCGAAGCGCTGGTAGGCCAACGCCAAGATGTGGATAGCCTCGCTGGAGTTGGGAAACCGTTTCAGCAGCGCCTCCGCCTGGGCCACCGCCGTGGGCAACTTCCGCTCCCGCCAGGCTGCCTTGACGCGGGCAATCCCCTCCTTGAGCCCTTCCGGATTGGGCTGCTCTGCCGATGAGGGGCCTATGCTGCGAATGACCACCCGCCTTTCGCCGGCAGCAGGAGAGCTGGGTGGAGATTGACGTTGTGCAGATTGACGTTGTGCATCGTAGCGCCGCCGCTGCTCAGGGTCGCTCAGCACTTGGTAGGCTTGGTGGATTTGTTGGAAACGCTCTCGGGATCCCTCCCCTGCCACATCAGGGTGAAACTGCCGCGCCAACCGTCGAAACGCCTGTTTAATCTCTTCAATGTCCGCTGCAGGAGATAGGTTCAGGATCGCGTAGTAATCCATAAACAGTGGCGCAACTAAGGGATCGGGAAAAGACCTGGCCAAAAACCAGCTCTAGTCTATCGCTGCGGCCCCGGCTTGACCAAGGGATCCCACCAAGCGCTTGGTTCTCCCGCTTCCCTCAGCAGCAGGGATCCAGTGTTAGACTTTGCCCAAGTTGTTTGGAGCCTCCATTCCGGCCTATCGAGGATCCCTTCCTGTTGCCCAACTTCATTGCAACTTGGCTTTTTTATTTCTATCTGTTATGAGTGAAGCGCTTCATCAAGCTCTTGCCAATCGAGATCTAAAACAACTATTGGCCTATTTGCAGCAAGGGGAAGATGTAAATGCTGTCGATGCTCAGGGAATGACCTTGCTTCACAAAGCGACACTCCTTGGCCATCTGGGACTGCTGGACTTGCTCTTAGTATATGGCGCCTCCCCCAATGCCTTAGATCCCACAGGTGCTACCCCTCTCCATTTGGCTGCCGCCAGCGGTCAGGTCAAGCTGGTGGAGCGTCTCTTGAGGGCAGGCAGCGATATCGATCTCCCAGATAACTATGGCTATACCCCTCTCCATCGGGCTGCTTTAACCGATCAGGTAGAAGTAATCGGTCTGCTCATCCAAAAGGGAGCCAACACTGGTCGTGTTCTCCACTGGGCCACAGCCACCGGTCGAAAAAGCATTCTGGCCCGCCTACTATCCAAGGGAGCGCCGGTGGATGCCACTGACGAAACAGGCCGAACCCCTCTGCATGAAGCCGCCACCCGAGGGGATTTGGGCATCGCTCGCTTTCTGCTCTTGTACGGGGCCAATGCCAATGCGCGCAACCGATTCGGGGCGACACCGATGCACTGGGCTGCTTGGGAAGGACACATCGAAATCCTGGAGCTTTTGCTGGAAAATGGAGCCGAACTAAACCCTCGCAATGAAGATGGGCATACCCCCTTAGCCTATGCACAAAAACGCCAACACAGGCTGGCTGCTCAATGGTTACAAGATCGAGGAGCAACTCTTTAGCTTAGTATCAAGTTTGGCATAGAGAGTAAAACAAAAGTTAATGAAAATGCTGCTATTTCAAGTCATAGGGTATTTGGTCTTCCTCCCTTCTCATGAGATGGGGTTTGAGAGTGAGGGTAACCCCTACAGAAAAAAGGAGAGAGGCTGTTAGGCTTTCCTCCCTCCAGTCTCTTCGTCGCGGTTAGCGTTAACGCCAGCTAGATTCTAACTGATTCTTCCACCTGATTCAACTTTTTTTCTAGAGTTTCTCTTGAGACCAACATAAATTTTTGAACGACAAAACAAGACATAGGACAGACAGTTTGTCCCAAAAGGTTGGTCTTTTTCCTTAGCTTCTGACAAGTTTGCAAAGGAAACTAGAGCAGCAATCTTTGTATTCGGTCTTGTCTTCCGGTTCCCGAAGCCAGATTGCCCCCTTCCAAAGCCATAACCCTCAGCCGCTGTTGCTCCTTTACACTGCCACCTCCACAGATTGACATGAGCAAGCAAAAAATCTCTCTATCAACTGATTCTGACTCTCATTAGCACAGAACCTTGCTTAGCCTTGGAGAGGAGAAAAAGGGATCCCTGCTGACGCAGATGGCCAGCTCTGCCAGCACAGGATCCCTGCCGCATCCAAGACAAGAGAGGAAGACTGATGGATATGACTCCACCACTCAACTGAGTAACAGCATAGCTTTATTGAGATTAAATCGCAATACCTAGCCAACGTAAGAGGAAATGTTCTTGACAAAACTGCTTCAAGTAGTCGTTTCAAGTTAGGGTGAGACGCTTGGGCTACTGAGGAGAGCCTTCTGATTCCCTGTATTCAAGGCTTTAGGTATGGGTGCAGTGTCCCAGTTTGAATCGAAATGGCCACAAGCAGAGTACCTGGGCTAAAGGGTAATTGGCCAAGATTTGCAGTTTCAGCCCTCTTGAGAGGATAGGTCGCGGAGTTGTGGGCACAGCACAGGTTCAAGGGGGGGTGAGGGGCTGATAGCAGTCGTGGTTCTTATTACCCTCTATTTCAACTGCTCGCGTAGCGGGCCGGAGGCCTTAGCAGGAAGCAACC
>NZ_JANSIO010000306.1:8040-10451 GCF_047462195.1 Synechococcus sp. R3-13
GCCTTGACGGTGAGATAAATGACTACGCGTTGCGGAACAGTAGGTAACCTCACTGCCATTCAAATGCCGTGGCGGGCGAAAAATCAAACCTTGGCCCAATGGATCCCTAGCGACGATAGCTGAGTCGCCTGGCGGGAGATCGAACCTGACGGCGTTTTCTGCGCCAGCGTTTCCAGCGGGAGACCATCCAGTCGCTTAGGCTGTGGTTCACCGATCCCAGTTCCAACCCCATCCCAATCCAAAAGAGCATCTCGGCGTGAACTTGCAGCAATTGCCAGAGATCGCTGCCCCACACCCAGGGTTGCCACATCCACCAGCCCAACCGGGATCCCAGCCAAGCCCCCAGCAGGCCAACTCCTCCTGCCCATAGGCTCAAGTACAGCACCCGCACGGCAGTGCCCACGATGGGCCCATGAGACCAAAAGGAGCGATGCCGCATCCACTTGCGGTAGGGCAGCCAAATCCAGCGCAAGAACAGCCAGCGTTGATACTGTCGGGAACAGGTGTCCAGATCTCCAGAAAACATCAGGCCGCTGAACAGATAGGCGGATCCCACAGCCAGGGCAACTGTGGTGCTGTTCCCCAACACACCGGCGGCTAGGGTGATGCCGGGGGCCGTCCAGAGGGTAATGCGATCGTGGGTGGATCCCAGCGGCATAAAGCCAGAGCAACAGTACACGACTGCGGCTCAGTCTACCCGCAAGCAAAGGAGAAAGCCTGCTCCAGCCCTGGGATCGCTCCGCCGGATCTTGAAAAACTTAAGCCTGCTGCTCCCCAGGGATCCCTCGATTCAGGCGATCCAACACCTGCAACTGTCGGTAGAGCATTTCAACCCGTGGCAGATGGATCCCAGCTTGTCGAGCGTACTGCAGGGGGTTGCCGAAGATCACCTGCAGTTCCAGAGGACGTTTGCGCTCATAGTCGATTTTCATGCTGGTGCGGTAGGGGGCCATTTTCTCGGTATTGGTGAGCATTTCTTGGATCAGGGAGTCGGGAAGCAGGCGATCACAAGCTGCAGCTCCCTGTATCACCTCCTGCATCAGCGTTTCCGCCAAAGCACGGGCCTCAGGGTCTCGAATCATTTGCTGAGTATCGGCATTGAACACCACCGAGAGGCCGTTGAAGGGAATATTCCAGACCAGTTTCTGCCAGCGGGCCAACATCAAATCTGGTGAGAGCGAAGTCGGGATCCCTGCCCGTTGAAAATCGGCTTGAACTTGTTGAAGGCGGGGCGTGATCCCTTGGGGGGCATAGCCAGGGCCGTACTCTGCCAGCAGCACCGAACCGTAATCCAGATGGTGAATGTGGCCGGGGCCAACCTTATTGGAGCTGATGAAGCAGAGGCCCCCCATGACCCGCTCTGGGCCAACGCAATCGGCAATCTCGGGTTCCACCCCCAGCCCGTTTTGCAACAAGATCACCACGCCATTCTCGGCCAACACAGGCGGGATCAAGTGCGGCAGAAGCGCATTTTGGGTGGCTTTCAAAGCCACGATCACCCCTTCGCAAGCGGGCATGTCCTCCACGGCTGCGTAGGCATTCACCTGGGGCAAATGAAAATCCCCCCAGCAGGACTGCACCCAGAGGCCGCTTTGGCGAACATGGTCATAGTCGCTGTGCAGCAGAAAATGCACCGAAAAGCCCGCCTGTTGCAATTTCGCCCCATAAAATCCTCCCAAAGCGCCCGTGCCCAAAACAGCGTAGCGGCGGGTTTCCGGCAACCAAGACATGGCAGTGAGTTTCGGCAGGTCATCCCTAAAATACCGCACCCCAGCGCTGGCTCAGGGTTTAATCTTTGCTGTTTTGTCTATCAACAGCACCCGCTCTTCTGCATCGGTTTCCCGCAGATGGACTCTCACCATTTGCTCCGGTTCTGTGGAAAGCTGACAACCGCAGTAATCGGGCTGGATGGGGAACTGCCGGTGACCCCGGTCGATCAACACCGCCAATCGCACCCGTTCCGGTCGCCCAAAGTGGTTTAGGGCCTCCAAAGCTGCTCGGACGGTGCGACCGCGAAAGATAACATCATCCACCAGCACCACTTCTTGGCCGGTCAGGTCACGCGGCATTTCGCTGCGATCGGGGGTGCGCAACCCGCCGGCGCTCAAATCGTCGCGGAAAAAAGTGATGTCCAGCTCCCCCACTTGGGGCGGGATCCCCAGCAGAGTGGCAATCCGATCCCGCAGGCGGTAGGCCAGGGGAACTCCCCGGGTGCGAATGCCGATCAACGTCAACTTTTGGAGGTGGGGATGATCCCTGCCGATCGCCTCTGCCAGACCCTCGATCAGCCCGGCCAACTGCTCCGCATCGAAGACCTCGATCTCGGACATGGATCCCTGTCGCCCCCTCGCCAATCGCGGATCTGGTCTGTAGAAGACTTTAACAAAACGCGCGGAATTCCCCACCCTCTG
>NZ_JANSIO010000307.1:0-2815 GCF_047462195.1 Synechococcus sp. R3-13
CCCAAATGGGCAAGCTGTTTTGGGAGTGGCATTGAGGGTCAGACTATCCAGGGATCCCGGCAGTTGGGGTGGATGTACTTGGCCAGATAGACCTGGTTGCCCATTTCATTCCACTCCACAAAGTCGAAGATTTGGGTGAGCAGAAGCATCCCCCGGCCCGATCGCGACAGCGGGACGGAGTCCTCTTCTTCAGTTTCCGAGATGCCGTGTTGGCAGAGGTGGAGCTTGCATTGGGGACGAAAGCCGGGCCCTTGATCCCGCACCAGCCATTGGTAAAAGGGCTCCGAGCTGGCGTACTCGATGATCACCTTCTTGTTGGGATCGAGGCCGTTGCCGTGGCGGACGGCATTGATGATTGCTTCCTGTAGGCCCAAACGTATTTCCGCTCTCCAGGCAGGAGGGACTTTTGAGATCAAGAGATCGAGGACAGGCTGAGTGTAGAGGGTGGAGGGAAAGCTGATAACGCTCCAGGAGCAGTGGGCGGGTTTGAGGGAAAGGGCAATCACGGAGGCAGTCTTCCCTGGGGCACGGCACTCTGACCCCATTCTAGCAATCCCATCGGGGTCAACCCCAGCAGAGGTGCGGCAGGAGCTCGGCAAGGGGACTTTTGCCGTACCATCTTGAGTGGTAAGTCTCTTCGCGGTTTTATGGCGATCAAGGTTGGAAATAAGGTCAAAGTTCGCTCTGTCCAGGATCGCGGACAAGAAAACCTCAGCGCTCTGGTGGGCAAAGAGGCTGTGGTGCTGGCACGGCGTGTGGTCGATGGCAGCGGTGTCGGCTACATTCTGGAGTTTCCCGATCGCTCTCGACATTGGTTTTTCGAGAGTGAACTGGAGGTGCTCTAAGCCCCTGTCTGTGTTCTGTTGTCTAGAGGGTCGGTTGGTGGCTTCTCCTCCTCATTTGACTCGCCGTTTGCTGGCCCGCCAGATGGCCGCGCAGGTGGATGGCCTGACCGTGGAAATGGCTGCTGCTGCTCTGGAGGCTATGCTGGACAGCATTAGCCAATGCCTGGCCCAGGGGGGATCCGTGCGGCTGGCTCGCTTTGGCACGTTCTCGCTGCGCCATCGTCCCGCCCGGCAAACCTATCATCCGCGCACCAAGGCCCCTGTTCACATCCCGGCTGCCGATGTGCCTCATTTTGTTCCCAGCCCTGAGCTGGGGCGTCCAGCTGGGGTTCGGGTGTCCAAGTCTGAGTCCGCGGGATCCGTGTAGGGTAGCTGCAGAATGACCGTCCTGCTGTGGTTTCGCACCGACTTGCGCCTGCTGGATCACCAGCCGCTGACGCGGGCCTGCCAACAGGGATCCCCTTTGATCCCCTTGTATTGCTTGGATCCCCGCCAGTTCGGCGAGACTTCCCTTGGGCTCCGCCCCAGAACCGGCCCTTTCCGCGGTCAGTTTTTGCTGGAGAGTTTGGCGGATTTGCGGCAGCAGTTGCGGTCGCGCGGCTCGGATTTGGTGATCCGCCAGGGACAGCCAGAACAGGTGATCCCCACCTTGGCACAGGAGTGGGGAGTCAAGGCGGTCTACGCCCATGAAGAGGTGGGCACCGAGGAGAAGGAGGTGGCGGCTGCTGTTGAGCGGGCTTTGCGGTCTCTGGGGATCCGGCTGCAGGTTGATTGGGGCCATACCCTCTATCACCCTGAGGATCTCCCCTTTTGTCTCTCGCAACTGCCGGAGCTGTTCACCCGCTTTCGAAAGCAAGTCGAGGAAAGCACTCCCATCCGGGATCCCTTGCCCATTCCCTCGATCCCCCCCCTGCCATCGGGTTTGGATCCCGGCCCTCTGCCCACCCTGGCCTCGCTGGGGCTATCTTCACCTGACGGGGATCCACGGGCCCGCTTCACCTACCTTGGCGGGAGCACCGCTGCCCATGCCCGCCTGCAAACCTACTTTTGGGATCGGGATCGGCTGCGCATCTACAAAGAAACCCGCAACGGCATGTTGGATCCCGACGATAGCTCCCGGCTTTCTGCTTGGTTGGCCCTGGGCTGCATCTCCCCTCGCACCGTCTATGCCGAGGTCAAGCGTTACGAGCAGGAGCGGGTGCGCAATGAGTCCACCTACTGGCTGGTGTTCGAGCTGCTGTGGCGGGATTATTTTCGGTTTATCTTGGCCAAGCACGGCGCTAAACTGTTCCGTCCTTCTGGGATCCAAGGGATCCCCATCCCTTGGCAGCAGGATTGGCCGCGCTTTCAGGCTTGGTGTCGGGGTGAGACGGGCTACCCCTTGGTGGATGCCAACATGCGGGAGCTGGCGGCTACCGGATTTATGTCCAACCGGGGACGGCAGAATGTGGCCAGCTTTTTGACCAAGAACCTGGGCATCGACTGGCGCATGGGCGCTGAGTGGTTTGAGTCGCTGCTCATCGACTACGACGTGGCCAGCAACTACGGCAATTGGAACTACACCGCCGGCGTAGGGAACGATGCCCGCGGCTTCCGCTACTTCCACATCCCCAAACAATCTCGCGAGTACGATCCCAAAGGAGACTATCTGCGCCACTGGTTGCCGGAATTGGCCGGGATCCCGGGGGATAAAATCCACGAGCCCTATCGCCTCACTGCTGCCGAGCAGAAGCAATTTGGAGTTCGGCTGGGGGTGGACTACCCTCGCCCACTGGTGGATTTGGAGAAGTCTCTCGCGGCCAACCGACGGGTTTATGAAGCTGCCCTGACCTGCCGATAGGCATTGCCTTGTCTGGGGCTTCTTCCCGAGAGGGGGCTGAGGGGATTTTCTGAGGCGCAGTTCCGGCCCAAG
Source organism: Synechococcus sp. R3-13 (assembly GCF_047462195.1). Classification (NCBI taxonomy): domain Bacteria; kingdom Bacillati; phylum Cyanobacteriota; class Cyanophyceae; order Synechococcales; family Synechococcaceae; genus Synechococcus; species Synechococcus sp. R3-13. The sequence goes on from NZ_JANSIO010000307.1 coordinate 2,758, forward strand.
AGTGCTATTCTAGTTAAGCGCTGTCCTGGCTCAGTAGCTCAGCGGTAGAGCAGGGGAC
>NZ_JANSIO010000308.1:0-5369 GCF_047462195.1 Synechococcus sp. R3-13
ACATAGGCCACCCGCCCCTCTGCCAGCTCGACAGGGGATCCCTCCGTCAGGGCCAGCTCGAACAGCAGCCGGTCGTCCAAGGGCACCACCCGAAAACCCTGTTCCGTCTGTTTGAGGCGACCCACCAGGGCAGAATTGGCCCGCTCCACAACGGCCACCACCTCTCCCTCAGGGCTGCGGCGACGGTTGCCATCTTTGGTGACCCGCGCCAACACCTGATCCCCATTCCAAGCGCCGCTGAGGTTGCTGCCGTGGATGTACACATCCTCTACCCCCGGCTCGTCCCGAATGGCGAAGCAAAAGCCTTTGCTGGAACAGCGCAAACGCCCCACCACCAAAGATTCGTCCGGCTTGCGCCGATAACGGGGTGGATCCCCGGATCGTTCCAGAAACCCGGCCCGCACCAGGCCATCGAGGGCAATCTCCAGCATTTCCGGCGCTTCTGGATCGGCGGACTGCAAGAGGGCAAGAAGAGTATCTTTGTCGGTCAATTGCTCGGGAGGCTGAGAGAGAAAATGCTGAAAAATTCGAGAGAAGTCCATTTTGGGTATTGGCAAAAGAGGAGAGAAGAAGAGGGGTTAAGACATCGCAAGACCCAACCCGTTGGCGTTAGTCACGCTGGCCGGTGACGATAAAAGCTACCCGCTGACCGATGTTGGTGCTGTGGTCGGCCAGACGCTCCAGGTAACGGATCGCCAGCAACATCAATAGAATAGGCTCGACCGATCCGCGAATGTCAGACTGCTGCGCCAACGTATTGTAAAGGTTAGTGTAATCTTCATCAACGGCGTCGTCTTCCCGCTTCAGTTGTCGGCCCAGGTCAGCATCCAATTCCGTCAGGGCCACCAGGCTGTGGCTGAGCATTTTCTGGCAGCGCTGCATCATCACCTGAATACGACCCAGCTCCGGCGGCGGCGGATACATGACCAAGCGCAGAGCCACTTCGGCCAAATCTTTGGCGTAGTCGCCAATCCGCTCCAGATCGCGTACCAGTTGCATCAGGGTACTGATCCAGCGCAGATCCCGCGCCACCGGGGAGCGCAAGGCAATCAAATTAATACAGTCTTTCTCGATTTGACGATAAAAACGGTCAATTTGCTTGTCTTGGGCGATCACCTGTTCGGCGGCGGCCAAGTTCTGTTCAAACAGGGCCTGCTGGGCCAAGACCACCGATTTTTCCACCAGCGCCCCCATGCGCAGCACGTCCTGCTGTACCCGTTTGATGTGAAGTTGCAGCTCGGCTTGCCCCATGGCTTTCTCCCATGAATGTGGGCAGGGGGGAAATGTCTGCAGTCGTTTTGGATTCAACAGAGCCAGTTGATCTCAATCATGGCAAACTTCGCCTGGAATAGGGGCAGGGAAGATGGCCAACTTGGGGGAAGATGAAAATAGCGGTTGCCCTTTGAGGGGGATTCGTCTGTCTGGAGTTCTCGGGTTGCTTTGTCGATTGAGACGGTCTCATGGCTCTTCCCCCCATCATTGTGTTGGACGATGATCCCACCGGATCCCAAACCGTTCACAGTTGCTTGCTCCTCACCCGCTGGGATCCGCAGACTTTGAAGCTGGGGTTGCAGGATAGCTCGCCAATTCGCTTTATCCTCACCAACACCCGATCCCTGCCGCCGGCCAAGGCCGAAGAGGTGACGCGGTCGGTCTGCCGGGCCCTCAAGCAGGCCATGGGGGAGCTGGGGTGGGAGCGGGCCCTTTTTGTTAGCCGCTCCGACTCGACGCTGCGGGGGCATTACCCCCTGGAAACGGATGTGATGGCAGCAGAGCTGGGGCCTTTTGATGCCCATTTTCTGGTGCCGGCCTTTTTTGAGGGAGGGCGCATCACCCGCAACAGTGTCCACTACCTACGGGTGGGGGAGCGCTGGGTGCCGGTGCATGAGACGGAGTTTGCCCGCGACTCGGTGTTTGCCTACCACCACAGCTATTTGCCCGCTTATGTACAGGAGAAAACCCAGGGGCGGATCCGGGCTGAGCAGGTGGAGCGATTGACCCTAGAGCAGATTCGCGCCGGCTGTCTGGAGCGGCTTTTGAGTCTGGAGGGGAATGTCTGCTGTGTGGTGGATGGAGAAACCCAGGCGGATCTGGATCGCTTTGCCCAGGATGTTTGGGCGGCTATAGAGCAGGGGAAGCGCTTTTTGTTCCGCAGCGCCGCCAGCCTCTTGACGGCTTTGGCCCAATTGCCGCCACAGCCGGTTCTGCCAGAGCAGATGGGGCGGTTTGTCCGCTCAGATCGGCCAGGGGTGGTGATTGTGGGATCCCATGTGCAAAAGTCCAGCCAGCAGTTGGCCCGCCTTCTGCAGGAGCCTGAAACCCAAGGCATCGAGGTGGAGGTGAGGCGACTATTGGATCCCGACGCGGAGCTGCTGCCAGGGATCCTGGCCCAAGTTCACAGCGCCTATGAGCAGGGTCTGACGCCGGTGGTCTACACCAGCCGAGAGGAACTGACGTTCGAAAAGGACGCCGTAGAAATGCGCCTAGCTTTTGGGCAGAAGGTTTCCCGGTTGTTGATGGGCGTGGTGCAGGGGTTGCCGCCGGGAATTGGCTACCTCATCAGCAAGGGTGGCATCACCTCCAACGACACCCTCAGCACTGGCCTCGACTTGCCGGCAGTGCGTTTGCTGGGGCAAATTTACCCAGGGATCTCGATGGTGATCACCCCGGCAGACCATCCCCGCTTTCCCAACCTGCCGGTGGTGTTGTTTCCGGGCAATGTCGGCGAGGTGGATACGCTGGTTTTGATTCATCGTCGCCTCAAAAGTCGGGGCTTGGTCTAGAGTGAAGTTCCTCCTGCCGATGGCTGAATTCGTCCCCCCGCCAGAAGCCCTGCCCACCTTGGATCGCTGGTGGGGATCCCTGCGGCAGCCGCAGGCGGAACTGCCCCCGGCAGTGGTTCACCCTTCTTCCGCTCGTTTGGGCAGCCAATCCTGGGATGCCGATGTGGTGATTGCCGGCGGCACCTTGGGGATCCTTCTGGGGGCGGCTTTGGCCAAGCGGGGCTGGCGGGTGATCCTGCTGGAGCGAGGGATCCTGCGGGGTCGGGAGCAGGAGTGGAACACCTCCCGGCAGGAATTGCAGGTGTTGCTGGAGCTGGAACTGCTCACCCCAAGGGAATGGGAGAAGGTGCAGGTGACCCATTATCCTGGCGGGCGTATTGGCTTTGGGGATGGCCCCAGTTGGTGGGTGGAAGGGGTGCTGAATGTGGGGGTGGATCCCGCTGGATTGCTGGAGCACTGCAAAGCCCACTTTTTGGAATGGGGTGGCCAATTGCGGGAAAATACTTGCTTTTTGGGTGCTGCTGTTCACCCGGATGGGATCGGCATCCAAACCAACACGGGATCCCTCACTGCCCAGTTGCTGGTGGATGCTATGGGGCATCGCTCCCCCCTCGTGGCCCAGGCTCGCCGAGGACAGCCGCCGGATAGCGTGTGTCTGGTGGTGGGATCCTGTGCCCAGGGGCTGCCAGACCAACCCACGGGAGATCTCTTCTACAGCTTTACCCCGGCCCAGAATGGCTACCAGCCCTTTTGGGAAGCCTTCCCCGCCCGCGAGGGCCGCACCACCTATCTGTTTACCTACTGCGACCGGGATCCCCGGCGGCCTAGTCTAGAGCAGCTCTGGCGGGATTACTGCCGGCTGCTGCCAGCCTACCAGGGGGTGGAGCTGGCCCAGATCCGCTGGGTGCGCAAGCTATGTGGCGTTTTCCCCGCCTACCGCCGCAGCCCGCTGCAACTGCCCTGGGATCGCCTATTGGCGGTGGGGGATAGCAGTGGCAGCCAGTCCCCTCTAAGCTTTGGCGGCTTTGGCGCCATGTTGCGCCACCTGGATCGCCTGCAACAAGGAATCCACGAGGCCCTGGCGCAACGGCAGTTGAACCAGGCAGCCCTAGCCCTGCTGCAACCCTACCAGCCCAACTTGGCCGTGACCTGGCTATTTCAGAAGGCCATGATTCCCCCTCTGCAGAACAAAAGTTGGGATCCCGATAGCATTAACCGCCTGTTGAGCAGGGTGTTTGCGGCCATGGTTGCCGCTGGCCCCCAGGTGGTGCAGCCCTTTTTGCAGGATGTGGTGCAGTTTGGCGGCTTGGCCCAGGCCCTGTGGGGGGTGACGCGTCGGGATCCCAGCTTGGTAGCCAGACTTTTGCCTCGGTTGGGGTTGCCGGAGCTGGTGGCATGGGCGGGCCACTTTGGCGCGCTTGGCCTCTACGAGCTGCTGCAAAGGCTAACGGATCGCCCGGAGCCGGAAACCAACCCCCAGGACTACTTCTGGAAGCGGCGCCGCGAGGCTTGGCGCTACGGCTGCGGTCAAGATTACAAGTTATTTCCGTAGTGATATCGAAACATTGTCAATTGTGATTCAATGTGACCAAGCTCACCATTACGTTTCATGACGTTTGATATCCATAGTGGAAGAGTTGGGATCTTTATCCATCCACTCGTCAGTGTAGGAGTTAGCCATGGTTATTCTCGACTACAGCGATGCAGAGAGTGGCTTCTGGGCTTCGACTCCTCAGGGTTTGGTGGAGGTGATCAGGTTTCAGAATCACTTCTACGCCCGTCGGCAAGTGTACAAACGCGCCCAAGACGCGATATCTGCCTGTTGCGCCGACATTGAAAGGGGATTTCTTAGCATTGTGGTGCAGTTTGAGAATCACGCGGAAGTGTGGGCTCAACTGTCGCCGGGCGTACCCGTGCAGTCCCAACCAGAGGCTGCTCCTACGGGCAACCCTGCCAAGCCCAAGCTGACCTATCGCGGCCAACCGGTGAGCAAACCTTCCCGAAATCCCAGCCTCGCCCGCAGGCCCTTGCCTGACTCCCTCTATTTCCGCGGCGCGAAGATCGGCTAGACCGTTTCCGTTTGCCAGGTCTGGAGCGGTCGAGATTTCCCTTCTGGCCGCAGCCATCTGCGTTAGCGGTGCAAAGCACCATAGAGGCCCACCCCATAGCCCAGTACCTCAACCGGATCCCCTTGGCTTTCTGCCGGCAGTTGGGATCCCTTTCCCAACCACTGGGCCTCGTGGCTATCCAAAAGTTTTTCCCAGGTGCCGCTGGGCCATTGGGTATAGGTGACTGGCTGATCGGGGCTGAAATTGAAAAGGGCAAGCAAAGCCTGGGATCCGTGGCGGCGGTGCAGGGCAAGGCCAGAGTTGGAAAAGAGCTCCACTTCCACTCCATCCCGCTCCAAGTGCTGGAGAGCCGGCTGGGTTTTGCGCAGCCGGATCAGGGTCTGGTACCACTTCCAGAGAACCTGGTGGTGACCGGCCTTTTTCAACTCCCAATTCAGCTTAGAGCGCAAGAAAGTCTCTTCAGCTTGGGGATCCGGCGGCTCTCCCTGCCAGGCAAAGGCGCTGAACTCGCGGCGGC
>NZ_JANSIO010000309.1:0-3119 GCF_047462195.1 Synechococcus sp. R3-13
GATCAACACAACCTAGTTTGAATCGAAATGACCAGAGGCAGAAAACGGGAGGTCATGCGGTCAAGACTAAACGGCTTGGAACGTCGCATGCGCATGGACAAGATCTCCGGGATCCAAGAGCTTTTCTATCCTAAGGGGTAGGCTAGCTCAGCACCCAGCGCTGCAGGGCAATGCCGAGCAGCAGGCCAAGGCCGCCGAAGCGCACCACCTGCCAAAAGGTGGCAGGGACAGGATTAAACACCTCTAGCACATAAGCCTGGAGGCGTTGCTCCAGTTGGCTGGCTTCGGCTTGGATTTCAGCCCATTGTTCAGGGGAAAGCTGGGCCATGCGCTCCAGTTCCCGCAGATCGGCAAGGCGAGCCTGGAGACTCTGGAGTTTTTCCTGCAGAGCCTCGAGAGAATCGGAGGGAAAGGATTCCGTCCCGCTATCGCGATTGGGGTTGGCCGTCACGGCTGGGCCTTTGTAGGGGGGTAGGCTTGGGGAGAACGGGATCCGGCAAATCCGGTTTGGATCTCGTTGAAAGGTTTGGCTTTGATCACCCCTGGGGGAACGGGATCCAACTTGAAGAGGGCGCGAATGGCGTTTTCCACCTCGGTGATGGGGCGGTTGCCGGCGGATTGATAGACAATGTTTCCCTCTGGGTCGAAGAGAAGGGTTTGAGGCACTTGTCCGGTGTAGTATTGGCCGCGCTCGTCGCCGGGCAGGAGGGAATCGACGGAATAGGGGATGAAATAGACCCCCAGCCCGTAGCGAACCTGCAGGTTGGCAATGGTGGCGGCGTATTTTTTGCAATCGCTACTGTCATCGATGTAATACACGAGGAGGGCCGGGATCCCTTGCTCTTTCGCCTGCTTCAGGGAGACGCGGGGGGGGATCATGCCGCCGTTGGCCCCGTAGAGGGCAAAGATATTGCCATCGTAACGGTCGTCGTTGAGCAAGGCACTGGCAGGCGAAGAAAACCAACCTGTCAAAACCATGAGCAGAGCCACCAGGAAGATACGAAGCAACAGCATGATCTCATGCTCTTCTGTGGAGGGATCCTTGGCGATCAATCTTTAGAAGTAGGGAACTCTTCCATTGTGCCATCTTGCGCTGACGCTGCCCCGTTGCCGTTCAGCACTACAGATCAACTGACGCCGGCAGGCCCTACCCTTTGCGTCCAGGGATCCCTAAGGGTAAGCAGAACGAGCCTCTGGGGCAGATGGAAAGAGCGGCTACAGGCTCAAGCAGCAAAATGAATGCGCAGGTAGTCCTCTTCCATCTTGGCGCGGGCCGGGGTCATGGCCGCCAAAGTCTGGGGCAATACCAAGTTGCGGCGGTGGTTGCCGATGCGGATGTTCAGCTCATCCCCGGTTTTGGTCAATTCCACCTGCTCTTTCGGGATCCCGGGCAAGTAAAGATCCAGCCGGTACTGGCCGTTGTCGGTCACCACATTCAGGGTTTGCTCGGCATAGAGCACGTCCGCCGGGTTGCGATCCCCCCAGAGGTCTTTTTTCAGGCGGGCTAGGGCGTCCCATCCCACCAACTCCTCGGAGTACAGCGGGATCTCGAAGACCGGCAGGGGGGCAAAGTTTTCGTGGATTTCCTGGCGATATTTCTGTTGGGCTGCCTTCCAGGCGGCAAAGTAGGGATCCACCACTCCATCGGGCAAGATGCGGTTGGCAATCACCAAATCGGTGGCCACCCCGTAAAGGCTGAGGTAGGCGTGGGCCCGCAGCGATTCTTTGATCACCATCTTTTCGGGGTTAGTGACCAGCCGCACTGAGGTGATGCGGTTGTTGGTGAGGATGCGCTCCAGCCGCTCAATCTTCTGATAGAACTCATAAGGAGCATCCAGCACCTGGTCATTGGGCAGCGGGATCCCGGTCAGCCCCTTCACAATCGGCTCGGCAATAGGACGCAGCATTTGCGCCAGCCCCTGCAGGGGTTTGTAGAACCTGCGCATGTACCAGCCAGAAACATCCGGCAGGCTCAAGAGGCGCAGGGCCGTGCCTGTAGGGGCCGAGTCTATGATTAGCACATCGAACTTGCCTTCGTCGTAATGGCGATTCACCCGCACTAGGGCAAAGATCTCATCCATCCCTGGCAAAATCGCCAGCTCCTGTGCCTGCACCCCATCTAGCCCTCGCGCCTGCAACACCTGGGTAATGTAGGTTTTGACGGATCCCCAATTCAGCTCCAGTTCGTTGAGGGCGTCCAGCTCCGCCCCCCAAAGGTTAGGTTTGACCTCGACCGGCTCATGGCCCAAGGGCTGATCGAAGCTATCGGCCAAAGAGTGGGCCGGATCTGTGCTCAGCACCAAAGTTTTCAGGCCAATCTCGGCACAACGCCAGCCGGTCGCCGCCGCCATCGAGGTTTTGCCGACTCCACCCTTGCCGGTCATGAGGATGATGCGTTGCATGAGAGTGCCATTTACATTCTTTTACATCCCTAGCCTAACCGATTTGCTGTGCTCTTCGAGAGTCAGCCAAGGGGCTGAGGTGCAGCCAGCGGGTAAACTATTCATTTGATTACCAAATGATTGCCAAAAAGCTGATGGCAATCATGGCCAAGAAGTCAAGCCTGTTGCAGGCATGTGGGAGGTATGTGATGATCTGTCGCTGGCGGAGTGTGTTGCTGGTTGCCATCCTGACATTGGGGCTGTGGCTGGGATCCCTTTCTGTGCAAGCGGCTGCTGGCCTGCCCCGAGAGCTGCAACAACTGGAGCAACAGGTAGAGCGGCTGCAAAGCCTGGTGGAGGCGGAGGACTGGTTGGAGATCCGCTCCTACATCCACGGGCCGATGGGACTCACTCGTAAGACCTTGACCGGCCTGGCGGCTACCCTGCCAGATAAACAAAAGCGGGAAGTGCTGCGCCTGGCTAAGGAGATGGGCCGCAGCTTAGAACAACTAGACTTTGCCGCCAAAGCCTATGACCAACCCGAGGTGGAGGCAGCCCAGGCCAAGGTGAAAAAGACCTTGCAGGCGCTGGAGGCTTTGTTTTCCTAGTGAGGATCCCTTCTCTCTTTGGCGACTTTGGCGATATGGTGGTTTCAAGTTAGGGTGAGACGCCTGGGCTGCTGAAAAAAGCCTTCTGACCCCATGCGTTATTGCTCCGCAACGCTGACGCGACGACGCG
>NZ_JANSIO010000309.1:3129-6783 GCF_047462195.1 Synechococcus sp. R3-13
GCGTTTTAGGTGGTTTTAGGTGTGGGTGAGTGCCTTGGTTTGAATCGAAATGACATAAAAGCACTCCAGAAAAGCAGGGATCCCCGCTTGGGGATCCCCGATTGGTATGGCCGGAGCCGCAAGCCAAGCTAGGGCTGCCGCCGGAAGCTCCTGACTTCCAAAACCGGCCCTACCTGAGCCACCGTCACCATGTCTTCTCTGATCTGTCCCTGGATGGTGACCTCTAGTCCCTCTTGCAAGAGCTCTTTGGGGGCACGGAAAAGGGCATAGTGCTCGCCGGAAGGCAGCGTCAGCACCCACACTCCCCCTTCGATATCCAGGAACTGGATGGTACCGCTGTACTCTTGCATCACTGCCTCAGCGCCAGCCCAGTTGCCGTGGATTGAGATTCCGTAGCCGCTTGCGCTCCCAAGTAGGCCAGGCCCAGGCAGAGCAAGCCATTGAAGAGCAAGAAGGAGCGACCCAACCAAGCAGAGGATCCAAGCCATAGCACCCCCTCATAAAACAGGGATCCGGACAAGAGCAGATGCGAGGCCATGCCAATGCACAAGCCAATCACCGCCCAGCGCCAGCGCCGATGGCCCAGGAGCAGCAACATCAACAGGCCTGGGATCAACACGCTGGCAAATAGGGGGTTCAAGGCATTGGTCTGGGCAAAGGCGGTGCCCAACTCCGGCAGGGAGCTGCCCGCCAGTTGGAAGGGCCAACGGGGGCCACCGACAATCGCCAGCCCCTGCAAGGGGAAAAGACCGGCACTGCCCAACAGGATCCCAGCCAGCAAAGGCACCGTCTGCAGCAGCCGCTTGGGAGCCAGCCACCAGCGGATCAGCACCAGGATAATGTAGCCGCCCACCACCATCAGTAGCTTCGGCACCAGAGCAATCGGGCCACCATCGAACCAGAAGCGTGGGTTGAGGTAGCCATTGTTGTTCAGGTACTGCAGGAAGTCCTTCAACCAGAGCACCAAGGGGTTTTCCTCCTGTTGCCCTGTGGCCCTGGCCAGCGCCTTGGCTGCATCCAAACGACCAGCCCCGTAGAAGTTCTGTTTGTCGCCGGGCACTGGGGTAGCCGACATTTTCAGCACTTCCTCCACCTTGTCCGGGTCTTTGATGCCCTGAGCCTGGATCAGAGCTGCCACACCGGCTACGTGGGGAGTGGCCATGCTGGTGCCTTGGAAGTAGGCAAAGACCGGCTCGTTGGGGTTACGACGATTGATGGTTTGCTGCAGAATGCCGTACTCGGGGTGATCAGGCGTTTTGGCTCCGCCGGGGGCAGAGATGTCCACCCCCACCCCATAGTTGGAGTAGGGGGCTTTCTCCCCGTTGGGCCCCGTGGCCGAGACAGCGATCACATGCGGGTAACGGGCCGGGTAGCTCACCTGGTTGGAGTTTTCGTTGCCAGCGGCTGCGATCACCGTCACCCCCTTACTGTGGGCATAGGCCACCGCCTCCTCCATCAGTTGGGCAGAAGCGCGGCTACCCAGGCTGAGGTTGATGATCGTAGCCCCGTGGTCGGCAGCATAGCGGATCCCTTCCACCACATCCGACAGGGATCCAAAGCCGTTGGCATCCAACACCCGCACCGGCATGATCTTGGCCTTGAAGGCGATGCCGGCTACACCCAAGACATTGTTGGTGGATTGGGCGATGGTTCCCGCCACATGGGTGCCGTGGCCGTTGAGGTCTTCCGGCTCCTCATCGTCGTCCACAAAGTCATAGCCCTTCACAAATTGGGTTTGGGCCAGGTCGGGAACTCGTGTTACTCCCGTGTCCACCACGGCTACCGTCACCCCTTCCCCTTGGGAGATGTCCCAGGCTTCCGGCATGCGGATGGCCCTGAGGTTCCATTGCTGGGGATAGAGGCGGTCGTTGGGCACGAAAGCCGCCTGGAATTGATAGTTGGGGTGAGCATACTCGATCAAGGCTTCGTCGGTGAGCCGCTTAACCAGCCGCCGCGTGGATCCCAGGTGGTTGGCATCCACGTCAAACAGGTAGATCGCTTCTTGGCGGGCAAAAGCGCTGTCGCTGCTGGGGCGGAGCGTCAAGTGATACTCTTTAGCGATAGCAGCAATCTGACTGGGGGTGGCCGTGTTTACAAAATTGACCACGATGCTGTCGTAGGGGGCGGATCCCTTGCCGCAAGCCGTCAACAGCAAGGCCATCAAGCCGGCGCAGCAAAGACCCAACCAGCGTCTGAATTTCATAATTCACGCCCTCGGGATCCAAAAAATGTTGCAACCAGTATGCCCTCTGGATTGACAATTGACGAGATGAGAGCCGGCATGGGGGCAAAATTGCCAAAAGGTGCAACCTTCGCCGCGCAAGAAGGGATCCCAGCCCTGCCGAGAAAGTGCTATGACAAGATGAGCGTAAACTGCCGCCAGAAGGGGGGAATCGGGATCGATGGATAGAGTCTTGCAGCTCATGATCCAGGGTTGGTACTACTCCATCCCCCTGTTGACGTTCTCGGTCTTCTCGGTGGCCTGTTGCATTGAGCGGGTGCTGTTTTGGTGGAAAGTCACCCATCGGCAGGAGGAGGTGGTGCAGCAGGCCCTGAGTCAGTACCGGCGCAACCCGCGCGCTGCCCAGTATTTGCTGGAGCAAAATGCCGATTTGCCGATTGCCCGCATCTTTTTGGCCGGGCTGGAGCTGAACGAGGCCAGCCCGGAAGATTTTAAGTTGGCCCTGGAAACCGCCTTGGCGGCAGAGGTGCCCCTGCTAAAGCGCTTCAACACGGTCTTCGACACCGTGATTACCGTCGCCCCTTTCCTGGGCTTGCTGGGCACCGTTACCGGCATCATCCAGATCCTCAGCTCCATCCAACTGGGGGATATCGGCGGCACCGATACCCAGGGGGTAGGTCGGGGGATCGCCGAAGCCTTGTACTCGACGGCCTTTGGACTGATTGTGGCTATTCCCACCCTGTTGATTTCCAACGTCTTCCGCTCTTTGTACCTGCGGCAACTCTCTAAGATCCAAGAGTACGGCGGCATGCTGGAGCTGCTGCATCGGCAGCGGCAAGAGATGCAGGCCCAACAGCTTTCCCAGTATTCCTACACCCAATCTAGCCCCAGTGGCAGCTCCACCCTTCCCCCCTACTCCTCGCTTGAGCCCTCCTAACCTATGCGCATCCCCGAAGAGAACTTCCGAGCTGGCGAGATCAACATCGTGCCCCTGATCGATGTCATCTTCTCGATCCTGGTGTTTTTCGTGATCGCCAGCTTGGTGCTCACCCGCTCCGAGGCTCTGGATGTGAACCTGCCGGACGCGACCACAGCCGAAGTTCGTCTGCAGCCGGATGTAACGGTGAGCCTGACGGCGGAAGGACAGATTGCTGTCAATCAGGAGAAGATTGCCGATATCTCTGCTCTGATCCCAGCAGTGGAACGCATCCTGGCCGAGAAGCCGGCTGAAGGGCGGCGCTTGGTGGTGATCAACGCTGATTTGGCCCTCTCCCACGGCAAGGTGGTGGAGGTGATGGATACTCTGCAGCGGGTGCCCAATGTCAGCCTGGCAATTGCCGCCCGCCGCCCCAGCAGTAATCGGTAGCCAGCTTAGGATTTGGGCCAGTTTTGTCAAATATAGTCATTTATAGTCATTTCAGGTTAGGGTGAGACGCCTAGGCTACTGGTCGCGCCAGCGGGACGGAGTCCTT
>NZ_JANSIO010000309.1:6793-8772 GCF_047462195.1 Synechococcus sp. R3-13
GGCCCTCTGCATTATCGCTCCGCAACGCTATTGCTCTGCAACGCCGACGCGACCAACGTTTGGGGTGTGGGTGTAGTGTCCTGGTTTAAATCGAAATGACCATAGACCCAGTTTTCCGGTAAGCTCATTTGCTAACCCGCTCTCTAGCCTGGGGGTGAGGGGTCATCCTGCGCCCAGCACCTGAATCAGGAGTGCCTTTTGCACATGTAGGCGATTTTCCGCCTGATCCCACACGCGGGACTGGGATCCCTCCAATACTTCAGTGGTGATTTCCTCTTCCCGGTGGGCCGGCAGGCAGTGCAGCACAATGGCTTCCGGATCTGCCTGTTGCATCAGCTCGGCATTGACCTGGTAGGGCAGAAAGGTGGCCTTGCGGGCCTCGGCCTCAGCTTCTTGACCCATGCTGGCCCACACGTCGGTATAGACCACCTGGGATCCAGAGACGGCTTCCTGGGGATCCTGCAGCACCAACACCTGGGATCCCTGGGCCAGAGTGCGGGCTTGCTCCACCACTGCCGCATCCGGCTCGTAACCGGGGGGGGTGGCGACGCGGATGTGGATCCCGCTCATGGCACAACCCAACAGCAGGGAGTGGGCAACGTTATTGCCATCGCCGCAATAGGCCAGGGTCAGGCCCGCCAGTTGGCCAAAGTTCTCCTGAATGGTGAGCAGATCGGCCAACACCTGACAGGGGTGAAACTGATCGGTGAGGGCGTTGATCACCGGAATATCGGCATACTCGGCAAAGGTTTCCAGTTCCTTCTGGTGGTAGGTGCGAATGGCGATCACATCCAGGTAGCGGGAGAGGACGCGGGCCGTATCCTGCAGGGGCTCGCCGCGGCTCACCTGCATCACTGTCGGCACCAGATCGAGGGTGCTGCCCCCGCATTGGGCCATGGCTGCCGTAAAACTGGCGCGGGTGCGGGTAGAAGCCTTCTGAAACAACAGCCCCAACACCCGACCCCGCAGCTCCACCCGATAGGGATCCCGCTTTAACTCAGCCGCCTGGGCTAGCAGGGCCGACAGCTCCGCCGGGGTTAGGTCGCTGAGCTTGAGCAGATCCCGTCCGACCAAGTTTATGGATCCCGCGATCTTCGACCCCGCCATTGTGCTACGCGCCACCTACAGAAACAATAAAAGCATCCCCAGCCCGGCGCTGGTCAACACTCCTCGAATAACTCGAATGAGAAGAGTCTTAATAGTCTTAAATAGCTTGGGCCTCGGCTTAACCCCAGTCTCAGGAGTGCCAGATCTGAGACCCATCAAAACCGCCCCCAACACCGGCTAACGTGAAGAAGAACGAATGACCTCCTGGGCCTGCTGCCGACGGGCAGAGATCTGAGCCTGCAGAGCCTGGATGGCAGCAGCATACTGTGGGTCGGCTGGGGTGGCCACCAATTCTCGGTTCTGGCTGAGCCGCTTCAGATCTTCCTCGGACAATTCCACCAAAATGTCGGGGGTAATACCCTTGTGGTCGATGTCGTTACCGTTGGGAGTGCGATAACGGGCAATGGTTACCGCCAGCCCAGAGCCATCGGACAGGGGATGCACCGACTGCACCAGGCCCTTGCCGAAAGTTTGCGTGCCGACGATCACGGCGCGCCGGTTATCCTGCAGAGCCCCCGACAGAATCTCGCTGGCGCTGGCCGAGCCACCATCCACCAAAACGGCCAAAGGTTTATCGGTAAGGGCCGTGTTGTTGGCCGTCAGGCGATCCTGCTCCCCTTGGCGGTTCACCGTCGAGACAATGCTGCCCCGGTTAATCCACATGCGGGCAATCTCGGCGCTGGAGTAGAGCAGGCCCCCTGGGTTGGCGCGCAAATCCAGAACGTAGGCGGCTACCCCTTGTTTTTCCAGCTCGCGAATGGCTTGGCGCACCTTCTCGGCGGCGTTGCCGGAAAACTGGGTAATCCGGATATAGCCAATGGGCAGGCCGTTTTCCTCGTGAACCTCGTAGCGCACGGTGGCCAGCTCAATTC
>NZ_JANSIO010000310.1:0-978 GCF_047462195.1 Synechococcus sp. R3-13
TGAGATAAATGACTATGCGTTGTGGAACGGTTTATTGCAATTGACCTACTCGCGACCGCTATAGCTGGCTTCCGCCCAGAGCGTGAGCTGGGGGCCTTACGGCACTCCTTCGTAAATCACATAGACTCCGGCGCGCTCAGGCCGAGAATGCCGGTGAGGACGTTAAACAAAACCTGCTGCGTGGCCTGCACCAATTGGATGCGGGCTTGGGCCAAAAGGGGATCCTCTTTCAAGAGCGGCAAAATACGGCAGTTGTCGTAAAACTTGTTGAAATCGGCGGCGATGGCTTCTGCATAGCGGATGATCTTGTGGGGAGCGCGCTCTTCGGCAGCGGCGATCAGCTCATCCGGCAAGGCCAACAAGCGCAGCAGCAGGGCCCGCTCTTCTGGCTCTTTGTAGGGCAGTTTTTGTTGCTCCGTCAAAGGGACTTTGTTGGTCAGTTCAACCTTTTCTTCTTCCTGTAGCCGCCGCAGCAGAGTGCAACAGCGGGCATGGCTGTAGTGAACATACACGACCGGGTTATCGAAAGTTTGCTTGACGGCCAAATCCAAATCGAAGTTGATGGGGCTGTCCATGCTGCTGCTAAGCAAAAACCAGCGGGCTGCATCGACCCCCACGCCAATTTCTGGATCTTCGATCAGGTCATTGAGTGAGACAAAGTTGCCGGTGCGCTTGGACATGCGCACTTCGGTTTTCTCACCGGTTTGCGGGTCGGTTTTGAACAATTTGACAAATTGTCCAATCAAGATTTCCAGCTTGACATCTGGGCTGAAGGCACCCACCGCCGCCTTTAAGCGGCCGATATAGCCATGGTGATCTGAGCCAAGAATGTTGATCAGCCGGTGATATCCCCGCTGCACTTTATCCCGGTGGTAGGCAATATCGGCGGCTAGATAAGTGAACGAACCATCGGCCTTTTGCACCACCCGATCCTTGTCGTCGCCAAATTCTTGGGTTTTGAAATAGACGGCCTCTTCG
>NZ_JANSIO010000311.1:0-2767 GCF_047462195.1 Synechococcus sp. R3-13
CAGTGCGGGGCTCCTGCGATTTCTAGCTGACAGTCAGCTCCAGATCCGTTCCCTTACCGACAAAGACTGCCAAGACCTGGACTTTGTGGTGCGGCATGCCGACTTAGTGGGCTATTCCTTTGTCCAGCAGCCCGCGGACTTGCAGTTGCTGGTTTCTGAGCTAGAGCGGCGGCAGGCTCGCCCCGATCTGGGCTTGATCCTCAAGATGGAAACGCAGCGGGCGGTAAAAAATCTGCCGGCCTTGATCGCGACCGTTGCCGGCTGCCGGCCCCTGGGGGTGATGATTGCCCGCGGCGATCTGGCCGTGGAGATCGGTTGGCTGCGCTTGGGCGAGATCCAGGAGGAACTGCTGTGGATCTGTGAGGCAGCCCAGGTGCCGGTGGTCTGGGCTACCCAGGTGCTGGATCAACTGACCAAGGAGGGTTTGCCCTCGCGGCCTGAGCTTTCCGATGCGGTGATGTCCGCCCGCGCCGAATGTGTGATGCTCAACAAGGGCCCCTACCTGCTGGAGGCGGTCGCCCTCCTCGATGAGCTGCTGGCCCGTATGCAGACCCACCAACACAAGAAAAGCCAACGTCTGCGGGCTCTGTACTCTTGGCGCTAGAGGCGGAACTTCTCTCCTAGGTAATACTTGCGCACCAAGGGATCCGCCGCCAGCTCCGCCGCCGTGCCCTTGGCCAAAATGGCCCCGTCGTTGAGGATATAGGCGCGATCGGTGATCTCCAGAGTCTCCCGCACGTTGTGGTCGGTAATCAACACGCCGATGCCCCGCTGCTTCAGCTTGGCCACCACCTCCTGAATATCCGCCACCGCAATGGGATCCACCCCCGCAAAAGGTTCATCCAGAAGCAGAAATTTCGGCCCGTGGATCCCAGCAGCCAAGGCACGGGCGATCTCCGCTCGGCGACGCTCCCCCCCTGATACCTGTAGGCCCAAGCTGTGGGCGACATGGGCGATGCGAAACTCCTCCAGCAG
The DNA here is from genome assembly GCF_047462195.1 of Synechococcus sp. R3-13. NCBI lineage: Bacteria > Bacillati > Cyanobacteriota > Cyanophyceae > Synechococcales > Synechococcaceae > Synechococcus > Synechococcus sp. R3-13. The sequence continues at coordinate 976 of NZ_JANSIO010000311.1, forward strand.
TTGGTTGAGCCGCTGCTGCCAAAGGCGACGGGGCACCCCTGTTTGCTCCATGATCAGCAGCAGGTTGTCTTGAATGCTGAGGCGACGAAAAATACTCGGCTCCTGGGCCAGGTAGCCGATCCCCAATTGGGCACGACGATGCATAGGCAGGTGGGTAATATCTTGGTCATCCAACCAGACATGGCCTCGGTTCGGCTGGATCAGGCCGGTCATAATGTAGAACGTGGTGGTTTTCCCCGCCCCATTGGGGCCCAGCAGCCCGACGATCTCCCCCTGCTGAATGTTCAGGCTGACGTCGCTCACCACCTCACGGCGGCCATAGCGCTTACAGATGTTTTCTAAGTAGATCTGCATAGGGCGCTGATCAATGCTCACCGATTCTGAAAGGGGCTTCTCGCCCAGACAGGGATCCTGTAGTAAGTGTCTCTCCCGAAGATGCCCCAAATCTTGCCCACAATCCAGAGAGATCTGAGCAGAATTGATCCCCTCAGGCTGACCCTGGAAGTCTTCGATACTATCATCATGACGGCGTACTGTAACTGGTTGCACCACCGCTTCAGGATGGGATCCCTGGCCTTCCCATGCTCCGCTGCCCAGACTGCTCTTGGCTCAACCCCGACTCCGATTATCGCTGTCGCCGCTGTGGGCACTTTTTGCGCCATCGCCCGCTTCCTGTTGCCGGGAAGGGATCCCAGCTCAACCCAAGAAGGCCAAACACCAACCCTGCCGACTGGCGGGAAATCCGCTGGGATCGCGTCCTGACTTCATCGGCGATACTCGGGGTTTTGGTGGGGTTGGGGCAACTGTCTTGGCATTGGGTACAACCGCTGCTGAGAGATCCACCCCTTCCCAGTGTTGGCAACGGCCCGGCAGCTTCGGGACGATAGGACTCCAAACGCCATCGCGCCTTAAGAGAGCTTGTTATCAGGTGGGCCAGACAAACCTGTGGAGTGGCCGAAGTCGGCAGATGCCACTATCATGTGACCAACGCAGAACAACCCCGCTCTGCTGTGTCCCTTCACTTAAACCTTCAAAATTGCGAGGCTTGGTAACCATGAACCTCAATCTCAAAGTTCCCGCCATTTGGGCACTGCTGACCACGGCGGCCTTGGCTTCCACTGCCGCAGCCACAACCTACAACTCTTGTTTCATGCGCTACCTCACGGCTTCCCGAACCTGTCCTAATTGCCGCCTGGGATCCATTGAGCTGAGCAACTTGGATCTGGCGGAAGCCAATTTCAGCGGCTCCGATCTGATCGAGGCTAATTTGGAGCGCACCATCTTGACAGGTGCCGATCTCAGCCAGTCCTACCTGGTGGGAGCCAATTTGCGACGGGCCCAATTGAGCGGAGCCAACCTGAGTGGCGCTTACCTGGAGGGAGCGGATTTGCGGGGGGCCAACCTCCGGGGGGCCGATCTCTCTTCTGCATCCCTGTACGGCGCGGACTTGCGGGGGGCCGATCTGCGCGATGCCAATCTAGTTGGGGCTGACCTGCGCTTTGCTCGCACCTGGGGCGCACGCCTGCAGGGCGCCGTTCGGGAGTAGCGCAAGAGGCCGAGGTTACAAAAAACTGGATCCAAAGCCCCGCCCTTCCAGGGCGGCTTTGTGTAGCTTTGCTAGCAGCGGTAGGGTAGTCAACGGCTATAAAAGCTCGACAGTTTCCAACTAGAACACTGCACCCATACCTATCACCCTAGCCTGAGACGACCATAGCCGCAACTTTTACTCAGTAAATAACCCCCCAGTGATGGGGGGCGGTGGTGGGCCTGGCACCGAGCTAGGTTGCCAGCA
>NZ_JANSIO010000312.1:0-689 GCF_047462195.1 Synechococcus sp. R3-13
TCCCATCCCGCTGCACCCGTTCCCCCACCTCCTGCACCACCCGCCGGATTTCGGCATCGGTGAGCGGCTCCAACACTCCGCCCGCGCTGCAGCGCTCCTTCACCTCCAGGCAATGGTGGCGGGGCACCACTGGCTCCGGCTTGGGCTGTGTCAGGTCATACAGAGAGGGGCGGTTTTGACGGGCAATGGCCAGCACATCCCGAAAGCCCGCCGTGGTCAAAAACAGGGTGGGGGATCCCTTGCGCTCCAGCAGCGCGTTGGTGGCTACCGTCATGCCATGACAGAAGAGGTCAACCCAGAGCACCCCCAGCTTGTCCAGCGCCGCAAAGACCCCCTCCTCAGGGCTGGGGGTAGACAGCACCTTCGCCGTCTGCATCTGGCCATCCTGCAAGAGCACCAGATCGGTAAAGGTGCCCCCCACATCGATCCCCAGGCGGGCCAAGCTGCGGCTTGCTTCCGTCTGATCCAGATTGGCCGGATCGAGGTTGCTACCCAACGCTGATGCGACCATGGCTTCCATCGTGCATTTCTTTTGCCTTCTTCTGGGGCCAGCCCTTGGTCGGACTATGGCTATGACGCCTGGCTTTTGTAACGGCAGAGACAGGCTGACCGGCGCCCCTTCGTGTAGCGAGTGTAGCTCAGCAACTTCTGTCTTTTTTGGAGCATGACTCTAGTCAATAATAAGCTCA
>NZ_JANSIO010000313.1:0-8344 GCF_047462195.1 Synechococcus sp. R3-13
TCTTTTGGCTCAAATGAAAGATCAACACAACCCAGCAACGCATCGAGGGTGCAGGGGCTGGTACCCAGGTATTCCACCCCGCAGGGCCGCTGGGCCAGCTTCTGTTGCTGATGAAAGAACTGCAGAGCAGGGGCGATGCCGATGATCTCGAAGGTGTAAACCATGTTGCTCCGCAACGCTGACGCGACTGGGCTCAGTCCTACAGAGTTTTTTGCGAAAGATTCTAAAAAGGGGACTAGCAGTCTCACAACCAAATCAAGGTTGGGATCCCTTCCCAACTATCCTTGATCTGATCCTGGATGTTAGGTATTGATTATACTCAACTTGGGCAAAATGCCAAGGCAAAGGACAGGCAGATCCCTGCGTGGCGAAATACTTTTGCGCCACAGAGGAAGGCTTTGCCTGATGGGCACTCCCTCGTTCAGCTCTGTGTAAATAATCTGTGCAGAAATCTGTGCAGATAAGAGGTAAAGCTGCTAGCAAACACAAGTGAGGACTGCTAGCATCCAATGGGATCTTTTGCTAATTGGCTTTAGCTACACAACTACAGCCCACTAAGGGACCACGGGATACGGTTGTATGGTCATTCTAGGCTAATTGAGACACTCCCCAAGCGTTCCGCGCCGCTGCCGCGACCACCCCCAGCCCCTCTCCCAGAGGGAGTCATCCCTCACCCCCAGCCCCTCTCCCAAAGGGAGAGGGGAGTTAGGAAGCAATACAACAGAATCTTTCAGTCCTGTTTAAAATGACTATAAACCTGCTTGTTTTAAACCTCGTTGGGGTCAAGCCTCGTAAACACGATTTTTGTATCCCCCAGTTTGTGAACAGGCTGTATTGTCACCTGCCTTTTCTGCAGACATTGAAGCAGACATTGAAGATTGTGACTTGAGGCAAGCAAAAGCACAGGCATCAAAAAACTGGCGTGGCCGCATTCTCCGACCGCGCCACCAGCTCAAGCCCTCTCCTCTACCCAAGTCGGTATTGCGTCTTGGGCCTTTTCTTGAGTGGGGGGGAGTTGAAACTGGATGCGCGGCTGCCCTACCCCATAGGTGAGGGTGTAGCTCCACTGCAGGCAGCGCAGCCACAGGCGGGGGTAACGCGCTTCTAGCCAGGGCTGCAGGCGACGCAGCAGATTTGGAAGCCAGCCCCTGAACAAAGCAGAGGTCAAGGCCAGGCCGGTATAGCTGAGGTAGGTGGGTAGCCACTGGGCAAAGCCTTTGGCCCCTACGGCCTCCCAGATCCACAGCAGCAGCCGTGGGTTTTGCAGGGCAGCTTTGATGGCCATGCGGTTAAAGGCCAGCCAGCCAGCCCGGTCTTTGATGAAATCGTCCACCACCTCCGGCGGCTCGGTGGCGAGAATGCCGAAAAAGCTGTTGAGAGTGGCATTGATGCGCTCGGGGGGCAGCACCTTGCCGGTGGGCACCATCATCCCCCGCGAGAAGAGCCAGGTGACGGCCGAGTTGCCCTGGTAGGCCCGGATCTGGGCTAAGTCCGCCGCCCTGAGCAGGTCGTGGCGCAGCGCCGTATCCAGCAGATCGCACAGGCGGGGGCAGTTGCGCACCAGGGATCCAAAGCCGGTAAAGCTGAGGGGCGATTGCATGGCTGCCGCATCCCCAATAAGCAGCACCCGGTCAAAGGGTTCCGAGGACTCCGTCCCGCTGCCGCGAATAGGGTGCCGGGGCTGGCCAAATCGTCCGGGGATATAGCCGAAGGTCGCTTTTTTCCACTGCAGGCGCTCTGGGTCGCAGCGGCGGTATTCCGGCAGAATAGTGAAAAAATCTTCGTACAGTTCCAGCAGGGATCCGGGGTTTTCCGGATGCACCTGGTGGTAGTGGAACAGATAAAAGGTAAGATCTTCGCCTGGGCCGGGGAACAGCTCCCAAATGAGTTGCCGACCGCGGCTGATGTCCCCGTGGCTGGCCAGAATGTCCCCAAACTGGGGATCCCATACCCCTGGCTCAAACCCCCCCGCAATGGTAGCCCCCACCGTGGGGCAGACGCTATCAAAAGCCCGATGGCGGTAAAGCTGCTGGGCAATGGGAGAGACTGTTCCCATAGCATCCACCACAAGGCGGGATCCCAGCCGAAACTCCTCGCCGGTGGGCAAATCCTTCAAAACCAGCGTGACGCCTTGTTCGCCAACATAGGCCCGCTGAAACTCGGTGCGCTCGTAGATAGCTCCCCCGCAGGAAGTGAGAATTTGGCCACAGAGCTGCAATAGCTTTTCCGCGTCAATGGCCAGATTGAGTACCGTCGGCGTGTGCAAAACGGGAGCGCGAACCGGGCTATTGCCGTCAAAAAACTTGTTGAACCCATCCGTGTATTCCCGCAGGATCAAGCTCTCCATCTGCTCGGCGCTCAAAAGGCCCAAATCCACCAGGGTTTGCAGCTCCCGCCGGGAGATGTTCCACTCGCGGTTCATGCGGCCAAAAGGGAGTCGCTCCACCAAGGCCACGCGGTAGCCCAAGCGAGCCATGGCCGCTCCATAGATGGCTCCCAGCGCTCCTCCCACGATGGCCAGATCCCACTCCACCGGGGCCGGCTCAGGGCCAGGCTGGCGAAACAAGACCGGCTGAGCAGGGCGGTGGGCTGCGTGGCAATGTTGCACTTCTTCCCGCCAGCGCTTTTCCCACCAGTACACCCGCTGCAGGTCAAATTCTCCATTGGGGATCCGCCGAAAATACTTCACCGTTTGCGGGTAGAAAGGCTCAAGCTGATCGAAGATGGATCCCCGGTTCAGATCGATCTGGGGCAACTGCGGGTAGCGGTGGGGAAATTGGCTTTGGATGGCCTGTTCCAGCTCTCTCAGCCAGCGAGCTTGGCGGGGGAAGGGCTGCTCCGACCACTGGAACACCTTGAGATAGGTAGTGTTCAGCCCCGACCACAAGAAAAGGGCCAGCTCAGCGCCGGATCCCTGTAGGCGCAGGCCCGTGGGGGTAAGAACCTTCTGGCTGCCTTGGGGCAGGGGGATACACTCCTGTAGCCAGCGCAGCACTTGAGCACTATCGGGGCAAGGGATCTCGCGGTAGTAAAGGGAAGTAAGCACGGCGCCGAGATAAGAAACCGAGCAAATCTTTACCCATTGTGACATGAGGGGATCCCTCCCTTTGCCGATCCCAGGGATCACCCCCTACCCAGGTTTCCCCCCAGCTGCAGATCTGCAGGGGTGTTGCAATTGGTGAGCATCCTCTCAAGGGACTCCGTCCCGCTGTCGGGAACGGTCAGGGGCAGGATGGCTGTTGGCACCTGGGATAGCCAGACCTGAAAGGATCTTCCTCCTGCCTGCAAGAAACTCTCCAGAGAACCTAGCTGCGCCAGGCGATAGAAGCCACACAGGGGCTCCCAGCCCCGCTGACTTTTGGGCAGGGCGGCCACCGTCTGAGGGGGCAGGGTGGCAAGGCGCTGTCGCCAATCCCCAAGAACCTGCTCCTGCAAGCAGGGCAGATCGCAGGCCAGCAGCAGGATCCACTCCGGGGGAGCAGCCAAGGTTTGTAGCCGCCGGATCCCCTCTTGAAAGGCCAGCAGCGGGCCTCGGTGTTGCTCCGCAATGCTGTCCCGACCACGTGGGTCTTGCCCGACCAGGGGGGGAACGTTTTCCCGCCAGAGGTGCCAACCGGGATCCACCACCGGCGCATAGCGCTCCGGCCAGGGGGTGAGGATGTAAACCGCGTCGGCGCAGGCTGCTGCCACCTGAGCCACCCGTCGCAGCAGGGGGATCCCATCCCAAAGCACCAAGGCTTTGTCGGATCCCATGCGGCGGCTGTTGCCCCCGGCCAAGATCAGAGCCACGACCGCAGGCAGGGAATCTTCAGACATCTTGGGCATGCGGCTTTTCCACAGGGTTGCCGAGCACCAGGTATGGGTGGGGGAATAGGATAGGGATCCCATCCTCTCCTCACTCTAGCCGCTATGTCTGAGCCCTCTGGTCGTCTGGTTTGGAACCACTCTACCCATATCTCAGGGTTGATCCCTGTTTTGGAACGCCTGACCCGGCAGGCGGGCATTAAAACCGTGACGCCGGGCGCTCTGTCCTGCAGCCGTGGGCGGATCCCCCAGTTGCAGTTGCGGGTTTCGGTGCCGATCCGGGGCGGGTACAAGCTGGTGGCCCGCAAGGGAAGCAGCGTGCAAGAGGTGTTTGTGGTAACGGATCTCAGCCAAACCGAGCTAGAGGCGGCTATTCTCCGCTGTTTGTAGTCAACTGTTTGTAGTCAACCGAGCCTCGTTATTGCTCCGCAACGCTGTCCCGACCCAGAACTTCGTCCTGCTGGGGCAAATGGCACATCAGTTGAGGATGAGTTAGCTATGTCTCGTGCTAGTCTCAAGCCCGCCCGTATCAGCGCTGTTTTACCCGGATCCCTGGCAGCAGAAGTGGGCATCCAACCTGGAGAGGCCCTGGTCAGCATCAACGGCGAACGCCCCCGCGATCTCATCGACTACCGCTTCCTGATCGCTGAGGAGTGTGTAAGCCTGGAGATCTTGAATAGCCAAGGGATCCCGCGCACAGTTGAGCTGGAGAAGGGAATCGACGAGGATCTGGGGCTAGAGTTTGAGACAGCCCTGTTCGATGGCCTGATCCAGTGCGCCAACGCTTGCCCCTTTTGCTTCATCGACCAACAACCTCCGGAAATGCGGGCAACGCTGCACCTCAAGGACGACGACTACCGCCTCAGCTTTCTCTACGGCAGCTACCTCACCCTCACCAACTTGCCTGCTGCCGAATGGGAGCGCATCGCTCGCCTGCGCCTTTCTCCCCTCTACGTGTCAGTGCATGCTACCGACCCGGAGCTGCGCAGCCGCTTGCTCAAAAACCCGCGGGCTGGCCTGATTTTGGAGCAGTTGGCCTGGTTTCGCCAGCATCGCTTGCAACTGCACGCACAGGTGGTGGTCTGCCCAGGCTGGAACGATGGGGATCACCTCACCCGCACACTCCTCGATTTGGCCGCCTTTCGCCGGCCCGTAGACGGGATCCCCACCGTCCTCTCGGCAGCAGTGGTGCCGGTGGGGTTGACGCGCTTTCGCCCCCCTGGTGATGAGCTGGTTCCTGTCGATGCGGCCAAGGCCCGAGAAGTGATCCAGCAGGTGGAAACTTTGCAGGTCGGGTTTCGGCAAACATTGGGATCCACCTTTGCCTGGCTGGCCGATGAGTGGTATCTGCTGGCCGGGCGGGAACTGCCACCGGCAGAGCACTATGAAGATTACCCGCAGCTGGGGAACGGGGTAGGCTCCCTGCGGCTTTTCCTCAGCCAGTTCGAGCAGCTCAAACTGCCGCCTGAGCTCCCTTCTCCCCTCAAGGTTCTGTGGGTGGTGGGCAATGCCGTAGAGCAAGCCTTCCAGCCTGTGGTGGAGCAGATGAACCGCATCCGCGGGCTGCAGTTGGATCTTTTGCCTATTGCCAGCCGATTTTGGGGCCAAACCCTGACGGTGACCGGGCTGCTGACGGGGCAGGATATCTTGGATGCCCTGAAGTCTGTGGAAAACTTGGCGGACTATGATGGGCTATTGCTACCCCAGATCGCCCTTAAGGATGGGGAGCGCTTTTTGGACGATCTGACCTGGCAAGAGGTGCAGGCCCAGGTGGGGATCCCGGTGGTGCGGGTGGACGGCGGGCCGGCAGGCTTGGTGCAGGCGGTGCAACAGCTAGAACAGGGCTATGCCTACAGCACCCTGTGTTGTTCCGCGACGCTCAAGCGAACGGAAACTGCACCGCTGACGCGATCGAGAACAGCTTTAGGCCGAGGATCCTGAGGTAATGCAGAGGTTGCGGCGCGGATTGCTTCTGCTGCTTTGGGTGGGGCTGGGGATCCTGGCCATCACGGGCTTGGCGGCTTTCTACGTAGATCTGGCCTGGTTTGCCGAGCTGAATGCCCTGCCGGTGCTGTGGACGCGGGTGATTGCCCGCTGGGGGCTGGGCCTGGGCGCTTTCCTCTTTGCCCTGGCGGTGACGGGATCCAACATCTGCTCCTGCTGGCGGGGGGCAACCTTGGCTGGGGCCTGGGCGATTGCCACAGGTTTGAGTGTTTTCTTTGCTTGGTCTCTTTCCAATCACTGGTTCACTCTGTTGCTCTGGCTCAACCAAGGGCCCGTCGGGGAGTCGGATCCGATTTTCAACCGCGATCTCAGTTTTTTTCTCTTCAGCCTGCCTTTCTGGGAGACGCTGCAGCAGTGGTGCTTCAACCTGGTGCTGCTCACCTTGATTGCCGTTGTCCTCATCTACTTGGTAGAGCTGGGGCTTTCCGAGCAACGGCTGACCTTGGCCCTCTCTCTCTATGCCCAGCGGCACCTGCTGATCTTGGGGGGATCCCTGTTTCTCATTCGCGCCTGGGGCCATTGGCTGGATCGCTACGAGCTGCTCTATTCCACCCGCGGCGTTGTGTTTGGGGCCGGTTTTGCCGATGTGCATGCAACTCTGCCGGCCACGACCTTGATGAGCGGGGTGGCGGGCTTGACGGCAGTGGGGTTCTGGGTTTTGGCCCGCCAAGGGATCCGCCTCAACCTCCCTTTCCTCAAGTCCTGGTGCCCTTCCTGGGCCAGCTCTCTCCTGGCGCCGGCCATCCTCTGGGGGGCCTACCTGGGGTTTGGGCTGCTAACCACCCAACTTTATCCCCAACTGGTGCAGACCTTCTTGGTCACCCCCAACGAGCTGGAGCTGGAACGCCCTTACATCGAGGACAACATCCGTTTTACCCGTGCTGGCTTTGGCCTGGCCGATGTCGAAGTCCAACCCTTCCCGGAAGGGGGAGCCCTCACCTGGGAGATCCTGCAGCAAAATCAACCCATCCTGAGCAACGTGCGCCTCTGGGATGCGGATCCCCTATTGGCCACCTATCGACAACTGCAAGAAATCCGCCCCTACTATCAATTCCCCTATGTGAATGTGGATCGCTACCGCATCGGGGGAGAATTGCGCCAAGTCATGCATGCCGCCCGCGAGCTGGACTTTGCCCAGGTACCCCCCGCTGCCCAAACCTGGGTCAACCGGCGGTTTTTTTACACCCACGGCTACGGCCTCACCCTCAGCCCGGTGAACGTGGTGACCCCTGAGGGCCTGCCGGACTTTTTCCTGTCGGATATCCCGCCGCGGGTTTCTCCCCGCTACCCTGAGGTGGCCCCCGTCTTGCGGGTGGAGCAGCCGGCCCTCTACTACGGCGAGCTGACTACCACCGATGTTTTCGTGGGTGCTGAGGCGCGGGAATTGGACTACCCTGCAGCAGAGCGCTATGTGTACAGCAGCTATCAGGGCAGCGGTGGCGTGCCCATTCCCCACCTCTGGCAGCGGTTTCTCTACGCCTGGCATTTTGGCGATCTGCGCATCCTTCTCAGCCGCGAGCTGTCTTCTGCCACCCGCTTTCTCTATCGCCGCCAAATCCGCGAGCGCATCCGTCGGGTGATGCCCTTTTTGCTCTACGACCGGGATCCCTACCTGGTCATTCAAGGCGGCAAGCTCTACTGGTTTTTCGATGCCTATACCACCAGCAGCCGCTACCCTTACTCCGAGCATGTGCCCGGCTTTTCCTTCAATTACATCCGCAACTCGGTCAAGGCGGTGATGGACGCCTACAACGGCAGCATCGATTGGTACATTGCCGACCCTCGGGATCCCCTCATCCAAGCCTACGCCCGCATCTACCCCACCCTCTTCAAGCCTCTGGAGGCAATGCCGGAGCCGCTGCGCCAACACATTCGCTACCCGCAAGACCTCTTCCGCCTGCAAGCGCAGCAGTTCGCCACCTACCACATGACGGATCCCCGCCTCTTCTACAACCGCGAGGATCAATGGCAGATCCCCGGCCAGTTCCGCAACCGGCGGCGCATCCCCATGCAACCGCAATATCTCATCCTCACCTTGCCGAGGGATCCCCAAGAGGTTGCCAATCACACTCCTGAGTTCGTCCTCCTCTCCCCCTATGCCCCTGTTAACAAGCAGAACATGGTGGCTTGGATAGCGGCCCGCTGCGACGGGGAAAACTACGGCAAGCTCCTGGTGTACGAGTTTTCCAAGCAACGGCTCATCTATGGCCCGGAACAGGTGGAAGCACGGGTCAATCAGGATCCCTTGATCTCCGAGCAAATTTCCCTCTGGAACCAGCATGGGTCGCGGGTGAACCTGGGCACGCTGCTGGTCATCCCCATCGAGACTTCTTTGCTCTATGTTCAGCCCCTCTACATCGAAGCAGAACAGGGCCGCCTGCCCCAGCTCACCCGGGTGATCGCTGCCTACGAAGACCGGGTGGTGATGGAACCGACCCTCAGCCAAGCCTTGGAATCGCTCTTTTTGCCGAGGGGTAGCCGGTAGAGAAAGGGATCCCTTCTCATTTTTGTATTGGGTGGTTGACGAAACTTAACG
>NZ_JANSIO010000314.1:0-548 GCF_047462195.1 Synechococcus sp. R3-13
GGGTGGGTGGTGCTCACCGACCGCGAGTTTTTCGGCCAACACAGCCTGGCCACCCCGACCTATGTGCGCAAGCGCCGCCAGGCCAGCTCTCGCCAGGTGGATCCCAACCTGCTCAAGCCAGGGGATTTTGTCGTTCACAAGGCCCATGGCATTGGCCAGTTTCTGCGCTTAGAAAGCCTCACCATTGGGGGCGAAACCCGCGAGTACCTGGTTATTCAATACAGCGATGGCCTGTTGCGGGTGGCTGCCGACCAGGTCAACTCCCTTTCCCGCTACCGCGCCAGCGGGGATGGACCACCTGCCCTGCACAAGATGTCCGGCAGCACCTGGGAAAAGACCAAACAGAAGGTGAAAAAGAGCCTGCGAAAAGTGGCCTTTGACCTGCTGCAGCTCTATGCCAAACGCGCCGAACAGGAGGGCTATGCCTTCCCGCCCGATTCTCCTTGGCAACAGGAGCTGGAAGATTCTTTCCCCTATCCCCTGACGCCGGATCAACTCCGAGCTGTCCAGGAGATCAAGCGGGATATGGAATCTCCACGCCCTATGGA
>NZ_JANSIO010000315.1:0-8075 GCF_047462195.1 Synechococcus sp. R3-13
CGGCCTTTGCGGCTTTTGGCGGATCGCTCGCGCAGGCGTTGATACCGTTTGAGTGTGCTTTTGGAAACACCGAGTGCTTAAGTAGGAAGAGACTTGCCTGAGCTACACAATGACCGAGCTGGGGGGTGCAGTCAGGGCAGGCCCACCCCAGATTTCCACCTGGGCGAGGACATAGCTAGTGAGCGGATAGAAGCGGACGCTGTCTTCCTCGGGCTTGATCTTCTTGCGGAGCCGCAGTTTGAGCTCCTCGAACTTGTCTTTGTCGAGGACGCACTCAAACACGCTGTATTGCACGCGCTTGCCGTAGCCTTCTAGCAGGTCGGCAATTTTCTTGCGTCGCTTGTCGCAGGGAGTATCGTAGGTAACAACATAAAGAAACATCAGCGAATCCGGTAGGGCTGGTACAAATCTTGAGGATTATAGACGGATTGCTTAAACTTTTTAACTTGCTGCGTTAGCAGATCCCAGCGGGGTTGATCTCCGTCAGGGGTCTGGATGGATCCCTCCATTCTTTGGATGAAAGCTGTAAGGTACTTTTTCCTGCCACTATCACTTAGAAAACAGCCACCATCGCGATACTCAAAGTCTTCTTCGATGTTCATAATGCCCTTGTTGATCAGCCAGAGGACTATTGAATCTACAATAGGCGCCCGAAATTCTTCCAGTAAGTCCGAAACCAGAGCAGCATGGCGTTCACTGCTAGCGTGCAAGCAACCCTGATAGGGATCCAAATCTTGCAGCTCAATCAGGGTTAATAGATGGTTCCAGAGCACCATGTAGCCAAAGCTGAGCATGGCATTAACCGGGTTAGTGGGCGGCTGTCGAGTGCGGTTAAGCAAAACAAAGCCCCTTTGCTGAAGGCAATTTCCCAATTCCGGGAAATACAGAGCCGCAGCCGCTCCTTCAATGCCCCGCAATTGATCTAGAGACTTGGCCTCAAGAGCTTGAGCAGCCAAATGTTCCAGACTGCGCAGGGTCAGATCCCCTGTTTCAGTGGGGCGTTGCCTGAGCTGCCTCATCAGCAGCACCCGGCTATTGAGCAGCTTGGCTCGCACCATCTGGGCTGCCGTTTGCAATCGCCATTCTTCAGGGAGCGCTTGTTGCAAATGAGCTAAGCGGCGGTAGCCCCTTGCAATGGGAATAAGGCGACCGTAGCAGTAGCCCAGCCGCGAGAGATAGGCAATAGGAATATTCCGCCTCAGGCACGCTCTCACTACGTCTGTGGTGACCTGGGATCGGCCAAAGATTAAAATTTGCTCCAGCAAGGGTAGAGGCACCTCCTGCAAGAGCGACTCGCCCAAATAGACCATTACGAACTCTTGCTTAAGGCTTAGCCTACACCCCTGCTGAGAGACATATAAAGTTCGCATTATTCGTCATGACGACGCAGATCTTCAGCGCCTCGCCTCTGCTCTATGGCATTGCCGGGTTTAGAGCGGCCACGCTCCGGTAAAATCTCAACATCAATTTCAGGACTTGACAAGAAACCCATCACGATCTCGGCCAGACTGCCCGAAAAGAAGCTGGCAATCATGACAAGGATCGTGTTTGTAATTACGGCTGCCAATCCCAAAGGGGCAATCAGTAAGATGGCCAGTGTGATTGAGCCGTTGATTAAAGCTGTGATTAGACTTGTTAGAGCTTTGACGTTGATTTTCCTTCTCGACATGTTGAGCCTCCTCTAACCTCCTACTACCGGAATGGCCAGATTTGAGCAAAGCCAACTGCTCTTCTCTCAAGGTTTTCAAGATATGTTTTCCTAGGATTCGCAGTTGCCCCAAAAACGGTAACCACCTGATAGTCATCCAAGTCCGCAATCCAGACAGGGGACGGCACCACACCTCCCTGAACACCTCCACATAAGAATTTGTCATACCGGCCTTCACCCTGTCGGCCCAGACGATGTAAGGTAGCCAGGGCATAGGGCTTGCTGGAGTCTTCCTCGCCGCTGCAGACTACAATCCTGCAATGGGCATCCACAGCTTCAGGCCACTTTTCTTTGCTGACCTGACCAAAGCTCCTGGGATTGCTGGGATTAATGGCCTGCCCAGTCAAAACCTGGAGTGCTTCAAAAAAGCCCCGCAGCCGCTTCTGAAAGAGTTTCTGGAATTCCTCTACCGACTCTGGCAGATTCCAAAATGAATCTTCGGAGTTGGGAATGAGGGTGGATCCCCGCCACCAAGGAGCTCTACCGCGGTCTTGGCGAGAGTAGCAGGGCCTTCTTGCCCCCTGGCCAATACCTCCCAGATGAAACAGCATCCAGGTCAGATTCCGAAAGAGCTTTTGCACTGCTTCCTGCTTCTCCTTTGAAGCATGGTTGTAGCACTCCTCAGAAAGGCTGAGAATGAGGATCCCTTCTTGCTGTCCAGCAGGCTCCCCCCTTCCCGCTTGGTTGGGTTCCGGCTCTGGTTGAGTTACTCGCCCCTTCAAAAGATCCACATGGATCCAGCCATGTTTTTGCTGGGGAGTGATGGCCCCAAAAAGTTGCCCCTCCCATTCCTGCACCTGCTTCACGGGCAAAACACCCAGGGCAAAGGTTCGAAACCAGTAGCGCAGCATGTTCTTAAAGGCTACCGGTCGGACTTCGGCAATTGATTTGTTGTCATACCGGTTCTTATCAGGTCTCCAGTTGACCACTTGCCGCCCGTGGATCAACTGACCCTCCAGCTCAAAAGGCAGCCGCAAGAATTCTCCCTTGTATTGAGATAGAGTTTTGCCAGTTTGAATCAGCCGACCGTAGCCGGTATTGACTTGGGATCCCACTCCTTGCTCCAGCCCGCGGATGAGCCATTCTTTCACTTGGGCTAACATCTCGTCGGTGCAGCCTGGGCCTTTGCGGATCCCGATTAAAAACGTGGCCTGTTTGAGAGAGAAAAAGACATTGGGATTTGCTTTATATTCCAAGCTGTTGCCATTCCATCTCCAAACGTTATTGGCAATATCAACAGCCAAGCCTCCCGACCTGGAGTTATCAGGATCCCCTTGTTTTTGAGTCTTGGTCGGCACAGGGTAGGCATCCAAAAAGATCACCTTGCCAGCACTATCTTTATCCTCAGCTTCCAGGTGCCCAAGCCAGGGTGCCACTGCTTTATCTGCCTCCTCCCAAGACAGATTGTGCTTCTGCATCAACTCTCGAATAGCCTGGGCGCGGGCTACCCCCCGCAAGGTGGAGCTGGGAATGTAGGGGATCCCTAAGTGATCAAAAGCGGGCAGCAGCATGCTCTCCGGGCCTTTGGCTCCGCCTACCCGAATTCGCCAGGAACAGGTGACCTGAAAAGTGTTTTTTTCTCCGGCAATGCGTTTGATGCGAGCATTCAGAACTTGAAGACGCGCTCCGTAGTTTGCCTTTGCTTCTGCCTGGTGCACCAGATCGACTTTGGCTCCGTCTTTGAAAGGAGTTGCTGGAGCCCTCATCCAACGCAGATATTCAATAAAGCTCGCTGTGGGATCTGGGCTGGGGTTGGGATCCAAGGGATGTCCTAACCAGGGAGCAGGACGATTGCTAGGCATTTGATCTTCTCCTAAAGCTGGAAAGCAGTATTAGGAATTGCGAAGCGTTTCCCGAAATTCGCGCAACATGGCGCTGGTGCCAATTTCTAAGGCGCGTCGAATAAGTTGAGGTACAAGACTGGAGATGTCGAAGTCTGGAAAAAGCCGGCTGCAGCTCGATTCTACGTAGTCTTCTCCCTGCAGAATAAATATCCGCAAACTTCGCTCACCCAAGATCCAAACTTCGGGCACGCCAATAGCTTTATAGGCATCGATAAAGGTCCGGGAAGTAACGTCGGACTCAATGGCCAGATCAGGCGGAGGCAACAGATCGACATCGATCCTTCCCTCACACCCTCGCACCTGCTCCAGGTGATGGACATAAAAGCAGGTGTCAGGCTCTACCCCAGCACTGCCAGACTTTTTAAGGGTTGTTGAGCCAAAATCTTCCCAGTCTCTCCCTTGAGAATCAAGGAGAGCTTTCACAATATCTCCGGCAATGCGGTGAGGGCGCTCATGTTTGGACAAGGGAGACATAATCTCTAAAGTGCCGTTGTAATAGGCAACGCGAGTGTGGCGGTCTTCCCCTAACTCCTCCAAAATGCTCTCAAAGTCTTGCCAAGTCAGCGAATGGATAACCACTTGGCTTCCTTCATACAGGGAAATAGACTGGATTGGAACAGCTACACTCATTAGTCCCCCCCGCTAACGTCATGGTAAATGGCTGTAGCCCAGAAGCTGAATTCTTGCGCCAAAGCAAGTCCCAGCCCTGTTAAACCCAGGTACTCTTCAACTCCCAACCCCATGAGACGATCCAGGCCGTTGGATTTGGCAATTTCGTTTTGACCGGAGATCTTTTCTAGGCAATCGAAAAACTCCTTGACCACCTCTTTTTTGCCCTCTTGGCTAAGGGCATCTTCTTCGGCCTTGAGGCGCAGCAAACCCCAGGTGGAAAGATAGGTGTACAGCTCCACAGCCTGGTTCTTCTGCTCTTTTAGCCTTTCTGTATCCTTGGTTTGTGCTCTGAGCTGGCACAGGGATTCGTAAACGGGCTTGGCTAATGTACGCGGGTCAAAGCTATTCATAAAACCTCCCTCCTAGGTTGAGATCTAGTTCAAAGACAGCTCCACAAAGCCTCGGCCCAAGCTTTCCTGGCCGCCAATCTGCATAATCTGGTTGGATTGCAGCAGATCTCGAAACTCTTTCATTGCCTCCTCAGAACTGCCATTTGCTTGGGCTGTAACCCCCCAGGTAAAGTACATCAAGCTGTCAGGAGGAATGGCCTCTTCATAGCGGAAGCCTCCTTCCACAACCTTGTGCTCGCTAAGCTTGACTTTCACCTGCCGCCACAGGCTCATTTGAATGAGGGTGGCACAGTGCTGATCGGGTAAAACAATCACGCGACTGATATTAGGATCTTTGGTGTAGCTCTTCCATTCCGACCATTGTCGAAGACCCTCTTTGAGAATGGCATCTTTGAGGTAAATGGGGCGGTTAGTGCCCAAGCTCGTACTGTAGGGATCCGGCACTGACAGATTCTGGCCTGTTAGCCGCAGCCAGCGCTTGAGCAGAAGCGGGCAGCTTATCCACACCACCCCGTGGCTGAGGGAGGGCACCGGGATCCAAAGCAAGGAGCCATCTCCAATCCAAATGGATCCCTGGGTCAGCTGATCCCCTTCCCCAATTTCGTTGCCAAAGAGCTCAAATTTTTTGTCTTTATCGGCCACGCTGGCCCGCAACCTGCCCCGAATGGTGCTGGAAGGGATGTAGGGTAAATGGGTGTGGGATTCGCGGGCAATGCCCAAGAGGTTGCCTTCTTGGGTGGTGCCGCCAGTGTGCAGAGGGGTCAACAAGGTGAGATAGACTACGTGAAAAGCCATGGGAAAACACTCCTTCATCAACTCTGAAACAGAACTTCAAACACCTGCGCTCAGTCGGCCCAACGGAGCCAAAGCAATTCGCTGTAGCCCAAAAGCCGCCAGCGGTGGAACACGTTGAGCCGGCCATCTTCTAGCTCGGGCTCTTCTTGGTTGAGGGGGGCCGGTTGCTCCAGGTAGTAGACACTGCCAGGAGGCGCTGCAAAAACTTGAGGAGCGGGTAGGCTCATCTGTCGCGGCTCTTGGGGGTGATCTACCCGCAGGCGGCCGTTGATGGGAACGGGCTTGCCGGTGGCCACGCTCACCAGGGGGCCGGTGAGGGAGTGAGCAGGATGGGGAGTGGCCAATCGCCATTCCCACGGCCAGGCACGGCAGAGGGAACGCCCGTCCACCTTCTTGATGAACACACCTGGGGTCGCTAAGTAGGCCAAAGCGCGTCGGGCTTGGCAAAAGGCGGCCTGAGAAAGGGCCTGCAACTGCTGCCACTGCGCCTGCAACTTCGGACAAGGGGCTAGCAAGGCACCGTGGCCTTCTCCCCCCAGCCGCACAACCACTTCTTGCTGCAGGGGCAAGGGATCCCAGGCTTCGCGATCTGGATCCCAGCCCTCGATGGAAAGGGCCAAACTCCAGCCCGGCTGAAGACGGATGCAGGTCTCCACAAAGTAGCCATCGGCTTCTCGCACTTGCCGCTTGCTCACCTGCAGGGTGTTGTGGGGCCGTACTTCATACTTCAACGGCGGCTTAACGGCCTGGCTGAGATCCCAGCCTTTGCCTTCCAGCGCCTTTTGCACCACCTCGAAGGGCAGGTAGCCTCCCGTTTTTTTCTTCTTGCTGCTCTGGCTGCCTTCGGGTTCCTCCTCTACCGGCCTCAAGGAAACCAAGGGGGCTGGCCGGGTGGGATCCCAGTGGCAATGGAAGTAGGGATCCGTCTTGTCCAACCAAGGAACGGGAACAAGGGGGAATCCGTCTTCCAGATGCAGAGGGGCGGGGAAATAGAGCCTTTCGTCGTGGCAGAGAAAGGGGCCCCGCAGCCGCAGCGTCATCGGCTGGCCCAGGTAGGCTTGAACAGCCCCGGCCAAGGTGTGGCCACTGGGGGGAAAGCTGCTATTGGCCCAGGCCCGCTCTCCCGGCGCAAAGGGCTTGGCATCTCGAAACATCCACACATCCAGGGGTGATAGGGTAAACCAACTCATCGGCTGTTCCTCCCCAATTTCACGGTGCGGTTGCGCAGCACAAAAGCTGCCAACTTGAACCAGTTTTTGATCTCCAGATCCCACGCCTGCGGCTGGGCGGGTAGGCTGTGCTGCCAAAAATGCTGGATAAACTCCACAAGCTTGTTCTGGAAGTGCTCTTTCTGCTCCGATTCCTGTTTGAAGAGATCCCGGCGGCTGCAGAACAACCGGGCCCACTCGCGCACTGCCTCTAGGCTCGGAGCTGGGTGTTGCTCCCAAAGCTGGGCCGCTTGTTCAAACAAAGAGCTTTGATCCTGCTGCTGGCCCATGAGCTTCCAGTCAAAATCAAGGAGGTCTTTCCACTTGTCGAACGTGTCGAATTTGCAGGTGCTCACCAGTTGGTTGCCATTGGCAAACAGCACCCGCACCTGCACGCTGTCTTTGGGGCAGCCATGGGCATAGAGGTGGCTCTTGGCTTCTTCTTCCGCTTGCCAAAGGTTTTCCAGGGCAATGGCCAGAGGCACCGAGTGATGGGCAATCACCACGCCGAAGCTGATGGTGGCTGCGGATCCCAGGGTAAAGAGGGGGCGCTGGCTCAAACCTTCGGGAGGCCGCCCTTTTTTCCACTGCCAGTAGTCCCCCAGGTTCTCAAACTCCCGCCAGTCATCCTCTCCCCCCCGGAAACACTGGCGAATATCCCACAGCCAGCCATCCCACTCCCAGAGGTTGGTGTAGGCCAAAACGTCGTCCCCGCCGGCGTAGATGAGCTTGCCTGCATAGCGTTGCTCTGTTAGGTAGGGCACCAACTGGCCGGAAAAATCCAGCAGGGCGCGGCTTAGGGCGCTGTGGGTGGCAGGCCCCATGCGCTTGCGGCTGTTTTTGACAAACTTCTGAAAAGCGTCTTTGACTTGCTCCAGCTCCTCCTTGTCCTTGCCAAAGACCTCGCCAATGGCTTCCGTTTGCCCGTTGGCCAGCCGCTGTAGGGGTTGAGGCAGATAGTCGTAGTAGGATTTCATCTTCTCACCCCTGAGCCATTTGCCCATGTCGTCCCCATCCCCGGCAGCCAGCACGTACCAACTGGCGGGGTTAACGCTGGGGTAGTAGCGGCCTAGAAGCGTCTCGATGTCCTGCCGGTAGCTTCTTTGCGTTTCCTCGTCCAGCTCCAGGTCTTCCACCAGCCAACCGGCATTGAGCAGACGGGGATGGTAGCGCAGGTTCTGCCGGTCGGCCCACGGGATCCCCCATTTGCCCCGCATTTCCCGCAGCACCCCTCTGACCTCCGGGTAGCGGGCCTCCACTGCCTGACAGGCCTGCTCGAAGTGCTCTCGTTCCCGTCGCCCTTGGGTTTTGAGGTAGCCGGCTACGCCAGCGGTGAGATCCGGGTAGGAAGCGGCAATCTGGTCTTCATCCAGCTCGCGGAAGAGCTCCGGCAGCACTTTGTACAAGCCCCGCTTGAGGATTTCGGTGGCATTGAGCTGCTCGCGGCCATCGAAGAGCCCGGCCTGCCGTTGCCAAAGCCGCCGACTCTCCCCTTCTG